>JAADHR010000062.1:34886-37634 GCA_013151735.1 Calditrichota bacterium
AGGCTCGGGAACCGTCCTTCGACAGGCTCAGGACCCATCCTTCGGCACGCTCAGGAAACAGGTGAGCGATTGGAGCTATTGAAAGAATGACCACAACTCTTGCGAAGGGGTGGAACCTTCGCAAGAGTATTTTTGAACTACGGGTTTGTGGCTTTCAACAGCTCAAAGTAAGGCTTGAGCTGCGGTTTTTGCTGAGCCTCTTCTGCGACCATCGCGATAATGCGCTTAAATATCCCCGGAAATTTCCGGATTTCGGTCTCGGCTTTTTCGGGATTTTGAGCCAAAATGAGCCCTAACTGTGCGGGCCGCACCACGATGGTTTTCGGATATTTGGCCCGGTTCCAATTCCCCCGGATCGCGATAAATTTGGTTAGGGTCATCAGACGCTTCACCTGGCCCTTTACCCCGGAAAGCGGTTTTGCCCCGTTGGCCGAAAAACGTACGTCCACCACGACCCTTTTGGACACCGGCAAGGGGAGTGTGTGAATTTGCAATCCCAGAGCGGTGTCGCTGTATGTCCAGTGATTTTCCCGATCGTAGCGGCTGTGTGAGAGGGGGTGTCCGTTCACCGTGACGCGCTCCGGCGGAAACGTATTGGGAAACCGCATCACGTAAGCTCGTTGGGACTCCATTCCCGGGAAGTGTCCCTGCACCGGTTCGATTACCAGGCGGAGGGTGCGGGCATCCGGGTACCGAAAATGAATGGGGGTTTTGGCAAACAAACCGTTTCGGTAACCGTTGGTGTTGCCTTCGTCTTCGTAGTAAACGGTACGCCCCGAATCTCCGGGGAAAACCACCAGAGTAAGCGGATTGACCCGGTTTGTTTGGGCAGGCTGGAGAGCCGGTTGTTCCGGAACAATGGCTCCGGCTTTCACGTACACCGGAATGTCATCCAGCATGAATGCGCGTTTTACGATGCGATTGCCTTCCAAAAGCGTTCCGGTCGCCCATTCCAGCCATTTCCCGGGCGGCAGCCAGAGGGTTTGCCAGGTGAACAGGCTGTCCCGGCCCATGGGGTGTGTGACGGGAGCCACAATCAGATCATCCCCAAAATAGTACTCATCCGGAAAGCGATACGCTTCCTCCCGCTGGGGGAATTCGTAGTAAAGCGGGTGGCAGAGCGAAATACCCGACTCATACGTCTTGCGGGCGTACGAGTAGATGTAGGGAATCAGCCGATGGCGCTGGAGCTCAGCCTTGCGCATGGCGTTGTAATAGGGAAGCGGGTACGCCCAGATGCGGCGTTCAATTTTGGCACTTTTGGTGCAGTGGGTGCGGAAAATAGGACTGAAGGCCCCCCACTGAATCCAACGGGTGTACAACTCCGGGGTGCCAGGGCCGTGCATGTGACCACCGATGTCGTGGCTCCAGTACCCGAACCCCACATTGGCTGCCGTGACCGTAAAATAGGGTTGGTACGTAAGGGATTTCCACGTAATTTTCGTGTCGCCGGAAAACCCAATCTGGTAGCGATGGTTCCCCAGCCCCCCGTAACGGTGAAAAATCAACGGGCGTTTTCCTTCGCGGGCCATGTCCGAAAAAAAGACGTAATTTAAGTAAAACGTCGGATTTACACCGGGAATTTTCGTCGTACTCCACTGCTGCCAGTCCAGCCACCAGAAATCCACCCCCTCCTTTTCCAGGGGATGAAGCACGAGATTCATGAAATTCTCGGCGAATTTCTTGTTCACAATGTCGAATGGTACATATTTTTTGCTGTTCGGGTCGATTCCCATGGCCCGGGCCATTTCCGGGTACACGGCCTCATGCGGCTGAATGCCGGCGGCCGGATGTAAATTCAGGCAGACCTTCAGACTCTCTCGTTCCGTCCAGTCCAGGAAATCTTTCGGATCGGGGAAATAATGGGTATCCCAGGTAAAACCGGTCCATCCAGCCGACTGCCCGGCCTGGTCGCGCTTGAGTTTTCCGTTTGAGTCGAACCACTCCGGTAAAAATCGAATGTGCCAATCGATGTCCACTACCAGCACGTCCAGCGGAATCCGGTGGGTTTGGAAGCCGTGGACCAGCTCCCGCAGGCCCTTGTCGGTGTACTCCCAGTACCGGGACCACCAGATTCCAAAGGCAAAACGCGGCGGGATGGGAATGCGGCCTGCGATCAGGACAAAATCGTGGAGGGCGGCTTTGTAGTCAAATCCGTAGCCGAAAAAATAAAAGTCCTGCTTATCATTTTTGGGGCGAGGCTGTACCCAGGGCCAATCGGATTGATCAAAAATGGGGCGCTTGGAATCGTCAATCAGCACCCATCCGTCCCGGGAGATCAGGCCTTGTCCCAGATCAATTTTTCTGCCGTAATGGCTGTCCCCGTCGCAGCCGTCCAGTGTACGTGTGGTACCTTTGAGGTTTCCTTTGTTTTTCATCCCGGGGTGCCAGGTTTTCCGCTTTCCGCCCATTCGGAAGTCAATACGAAGATTTTTTTTCGTAAACGGTCCGCTGCCTATTTTGTAGAATAGCGTTAGTGCAGACGTTTGCACTTTCAGCCAACCCCGATGCTTGCTTTTCTTGAAAACCGGAACGGGCAGATTGCGATTGATAAAGACCAGCGTGGCGTGATCTTCAAATTGCCCTGTGGGTGACCACTCCATACGAATCACTCGCGGCGTAAGCACGGTAAATCGGGCGTGTTTGAGGACGATCATGGCCTCCGGATTGGCGACCGGATTGGTCGGTTCGGCTCCAACAGGGGCAGTCAACAGGAAAAACAAAACGGCCATTCCGATGATTTGTCGT
>JAADHR010000063.1 GCA_013151735.1 Calditrichota bacterium
CCTTTTCCAGATCCTGCGATTGGGCATATTTCCCGCCGCTCAGGGCGGTAATGCCTTCTTTTAAAAGAGCCGGTGTATTGGGCATGGCCCGAATAACCGGGATCGGCTTTCCCAGGATCGTCTCCATTTTTGTGGTGATCAGAGAGGTGACAATTGAAATGAGGAGTTTGTTCTCCGTCAGTTCGTCACGTATTTCCTCCAGAACCTGAAGGCTGTTTTGTGGTTTTACACAAAGAAGAATGGTGTTTGCCTCCCGAACCGCCCCGGCGTTATCGAGTGTGGTTTCAATGCCGTATTCTCTGGCGAGATAATCGATTCTTTCCGTATGTTTGGCTGTGGCTATAAACTGTTCCTTTTTAACACTGCCTGCATCCAGCAGTGCACTGATCAGGATTTCTCCCATCTTCCCCGCACCAATTACTGCAAATTTCCCTTTTGAAAGCATTCCACAATTCTCCTATTTGAACGTTTTTAAAAGTAACCCTAACAATCCACAAGTCTGCTCTAAAAAAGCCTTTGCCCGCTTATTTCACGAATTAAGGAGTTTTATTTTTTCAGAGCCCGCATCGGGATAACAATGAAGCCGTACGCAACAACGGCAAAAATGATAATCGACAACCAGGCGCCCCAGGTGTGGACGAAAGCAAATTCCGGTATGCCGGCAATCCACTGGGTAAGCGAGGGAATTCCCGAAAGAACCAGCGCGGCCAGGAATACCCCCGTCAGTGCTTCTCCGGCAATAAATCCCGAAGCCACCAAAATGCCTGTGTTTGTCACACGTTCCTGTCCTTCCTTTGAAATCTTTTTGGCTTTCATGATTTCATCGGAAACCCACTTGATAATGCCGCCGACGAATATGGCAAATGTGGTTTCAAAAGGAAGGTACATACCGACGGCAATCAACATGGGCGCCGGTGCGTTCACCATGATCAGGGAAATACTGAAAAACATGCCCACAATCACCAGTCCCCAGGGCATTTGACCGCCTACAATTCCTTTGGCCAGCTGTGCCATTAACCCGGCCTGAGGAGCCGGAAGCTGGACATCGCCAATGCCGATTCCACCGGCAGCAATGTTTCCCTCGTGAAGAATGATCATGGGGAAAACCAGCACAAACGACACAATCACCACGCTTACGATTTCTGCGATTTCCATTTTCCAGGGGGTACCTCCCAGCAGGTGCCCCACTTTCAGATCCTGAATCATGTCTCCGGCCATGGACGTGGCGGCACAAACCACCGCTGCTACGGCCAGAACCGCTGCAATTCCGTGGAGACCCGTGAGGCCGATTGCCACCATCAAGAGCGCGGCAATGATGAGCGTGGAAAGGGTTAGTCCCGAAATAGGTTGATTGGAACCGCCCACCAGTCCGACCAGCCACCCGCCAACGGCTGCAAACAAAAACCCGGTAACCAGCATAACGACAGCTGAGATCACGGCACCCCAGAGGTTGTCGGAAAAATAGTAGTACAGGAAAAACATGGGAATTACCAGCGCCACCGTGGAAAGTAAAATGACGCGAAGGTTCAAATCCTTTTCCAGACGATTCTCTTTTCCTTCTTTATCCGTTGTGACGACCGGCTTGCTGAACGCCCCTTTAAATGCGCTGGCCAGAGAATCCTTCAACCCGTAAAGCGTGTAAAGCGAGCCCACTAACATGGCACCCACCGCAATGGGCCGCACCTGCGTGTACCAGATGGAGTAGGTGATTTCACTCATTGGAGCAGGGTGCCCGTGAATGAGCAGCTGACGGGGCAGCTCCGGATTCAGAAAAAGCGACAGCGGAATCAGAACCAGCCAGGCAATGACCCCACCCGAGAAATTGATGGCCGCCAGTTCCGGACCGATAATGTAACCGACGCCCATAAGTGCCGGTGATGCAAGGGGAGTTGAAAAGGCGATCCCGCCCCGATGCACAATGTTGCCCATGGCCTCACGGGTGCTGCTGATGTGGTGAATCACCGAACGGGGAAATCGGATAAATACCTCCACCGATTCCCGAAAAATGGTAAATCCGGTGCTGTTTTTCAGAAGTTCAATCAGCACGCCGATTCCCATCGAACCAAAAACATACCCGGCTCCGCTTTCTCCCTTTTGTCCCGCTTTGACAATTTCGTAGCAGGCGTAACTTTCCGGGAAGGGGAGGTCGGCATCCACAACCAGGGTTCGGCGGAGAATAATGACGAATAATATTCCAAGCACCCCGCCAATCAACAGGATAAACGAGGTCTCCCAATAGTGGAAGGTTGTCCAGAGGCGCTGGCCATTTAGCCGAACCATGACAAAAGCGGGGACGGTGAAGATGGCACCTGCGACCAGGGCCTCGCCAACAGAAGCCGCTGTTCGGGCGATATTTTGTTCTAACACGTTCCCTTTGAAAAAAGGCAGCCGAAAAGCAGCAATGGCGATCACTGCTGCCGGAAATGTGGCCGAAATAGTCATTCCTGCTTTCAGCCCCAGATAGGCATTGGCCGCTCCCAAAACAACCGCCATCACCACACCCAGAGCCAGGGCTTTGATCGTTAATTCCGGCAGTTTGGTGTGCGCCGGAATGTACGGTTTGTCGATTCGTTTGTGAGCCATAATGTTTGTCCCGTTTGTTAAAGGTTGCGAAGATCAAATTGCGTTTTTTGTTCCTCATTTTCCCTGTTCTTCTGAGATCGCCGAAGGGAATGGAGAATCTTCTTAAAAGCGGGTTTGCTGCCAGTGAGATTCTTCGCTACGCTCAGAATGACACTTCCGTCCTATTTCAGCAAAACGATTCTCTTTCGGGCGGAGAAATCCCCCGCGCGAATGTGTAAAAAATAGATGCCCGACACGAGCCAGCGGCCCGCTCCGTCTCTTCCGTTCCAAAAAATGTGCTGTTTTCCGGCTGGCAGTCGAGCGAAGTTCCACTCCCTCACCAGTTCGCCCACTACATTGTAAATGGTAATGTGCACCTGAACGGGGCAACGGAGCCGAAACCTGATAGCCGTTCCCTGCCTCGCTTCAAACGGATTGGGGTAATTTTGAAACAGGGTGAATGTACCGGGTGAATTTTCCTTGTTTTGTGTGATTTCACTCAAGATGTTTACAGAGAACGTCCAGTTTTTCTCAACAGAGAGCCCCGCTGTGTTGGTAACGACTACCCGCGCCGAATACGTTTTGTTTGATGGATTTTCCAGCCGGAAAGAAATTTTTTCGGCGGAAATTTCCGATCGGGAGGTCACGTCTGTGCTGTCGATGAACAGCCGGACGCGGGTGGTGTCGATGCCCAGAATCGCATCGGAATAGGAAGCTTCAACGCGAAGCGGGTTTTGGGTGGTGACACTGCCGGGTCCCGGAACAAGCCGTGTAATCGAAGGATATCCCTCAACCACGATTGGAAAAACGATTTGATTGTTGGTACGGTCGCCTTCCAGATTTTCCTTTCCGGGATCAATCCAGATACCTCCGTAGAGCACCCGGCTGGTCAGATTGTCAGGAAGAGTTCCTGTGAGGGAGTGAAAAGCTGAGTCCTCTGGAGCCAGACCGGAGAATTTGCGGCTGGCAACAAGCCAGTCGTGTGTGGAGAGACTCTGGTCGGGAGACAGGTACAGTGCAACCGTAATGGAATCGCCCGTTGCAAGTCCCGCGTTGCTGATTTTAAACGAAACCGAAAATGTATCGCCAATTTTAAGCGAGTCCGGGCAGAGAAGCGTATCCACCGTAAAATCGGGGGCTTTTTGCGCATAAATGAAACACCACACGGTATTCAAATTGGAGTAGCCGTTATCGTAGCCCGGCCAGTCGTAAACCGCCTGCTTCCCGTAGTAATTGGTGTACCCGCGGTTCTTGTTGCCGTAGGGGTCGTTGACTACTACCGAGCGGTTTTCGTAATAGCCGACCACATCAATGTAATGTCCGGCTGACGTGAGTGAATTGAGCAATACAAAGGGGCGCTGGTTGTCGATTTCCCGGCGGAGGTCGTTCCAGGCCGGAGACCAGTCCACGGAGGACGCCAGCCCGTGGTACTGAAAATAGCGGGCCATATAGCCCTTCGTATCGGCCCAGTGGTTTTGGGTGATAAACCCGTAGCCCCCGTATCCCCTGTTTCCCAGACGGTCGTAAGACCAGATGTTAAAGGTGTGAGTACGATAGGTGTACACTGTGCAAATATACCGTCCCCAGTAAGTTCGGTGTCCAAACGGCTGACTCACGTACAATGACCATTTGGGCAGAATGGGGTAGTGAGCGATTACCATGATGGCGGATGTTGCGCCGCACGCCCAATAACCGTCGAACCAGTCGGGTGTATCGTACACCTGATGCACATACGGGATGTCGATGATTTCTCCCGGGCCTGCGGATGCCGCCACCTTTTGTAAAGACGAGCGGATGGGAAGGGAATCGGCCTGTGCAACATTTGGGAATGAAAAACGAACCTGTGATTTTTGAAGAGAATGTTTAAACCCAAATGATTTAGTCAGGATCCGCATCTGGTTTTCCACATAAGAGATTTCATTCTGTGAAATAAATTGTGGGGACGATTCCAGAATTTCCGGGGTGTTTGTGATGGCGATCGTTTGGCTGCCGTCGGAGCGAATGGCCGCAATGTCCCAGTTTGAAATGAATCCCTGTTCCCCCCAGACTGGCTTTTCGAAGGCGACCCACCGATCATCCGGCGACCAGACAGGATGAGTTCCTTCGGCCAGCTCTTTCAGGGTGTTGGGGCGAAGTCCGCTGACAAAGAGTTTCCCGTCAATGGATTGAATCAGGAGTCGATCGGAAGCATGACTCCACCGGGGGTGAAAATAGGCGTGGCGCCCGTCCGTTAATTTTCTACGATTCCGAGGGTTGGTTGTGGACACAATCCAGATTTGATCATCCGAATCGTTGTACGCCACCCACCGGCCGTCCGGTGAGATGGGGGTCAGATTGGCATAAAAGGGAATTCGGATCCTCTGAAAGGAGATTCCGTTTGAATCCGCCAAAACAATTTCATTTCCGTCGCAGTAGGCAATTTGTCCGGTTCTTGAAAACGAGGGAACCCCCACGTTGGCTGCTGACGAGGGTAACGTTTGAATACGGGAATCCTCCGTGTGATAAACGATTGGACGTCCGTTTTGTCCGGGTCGAATCCACTTCAACCCCAGCCAGCGGCCTCCGTCGAAGGAAAAGACCGTTCCCGTGTTGGGCGTTATCCGAATAAGCCGGTTTTTTTCTTGGCTAAAAAAGAACAGGCCCTTTTTTTCGGAAGAAGAAAAGAGATAGGAATGCACCTTCGAGAGGACACGTGCCTCGACCATTTCGGTGGGAATTTTGCCCGCCCGGAGGGACGAAGCAGCTAGGCCCGCGAATAATTGAAGAAGAATTAAAAACTTAACCCATTGAGAATGCATAAACAAGGCTCCAGGAAAAATTATTCCTAAATATAATGAATTTGCAAGGTAGAATCAAGTACAGAAGGCGGGAACGACTTTATCGAACCCAATAAAAAACCCCGGTCTGAGTAAAGAACCGGGGTTTTCCGAAAGTTTTTTTGACAATCAGGAGATCATTCGTGTAAATTCGTGGACAATATTACTTCTGAAATTTGGCCAGTATATCCTTTACGGCATCCTTGTGAACCATGAACGTGAGCATTTTCAGTTTCACAAAGTCGTCGCGAAAGAAGAAATAACCCTTAAATTTACCTTTGTTAGCGCTGGAGCTGGAATCCTTAATCAGAAACCAATCGTGCCCTTTGTAATGGGTGTAGCCCACCAGGTGAATGCCGTGATCGTCGGTAGAGGTGTGGTTGTACCAGCGAAATTCCCGGGAATCCTGATTGATGTATTTGTCGGGAATGTCAAAGGTGGGAATGATGGCAATGTCCGCCTCGCCGTTATGGCCGGGCTCAGACACATCCCCGCCAATGGCAACGGAGTAGCCGTTCTTGATGGCGTGTTTGATCGCCTTGTACCACACATCCAGCGGGACGTTGTAGTATTCTTTGGAATGCCACCAGTTGTCCGGTACCTTGTATTCGCCCTGGGTGTAAAAGGGCAGGTATTTGAAGGACATGAAGGACACGTAATCGTTCAGCGGCAGATCAAGGGAGGCGGCAAACTCTTTCGGGGTCATTTTTTTCCCGTTCACCACAATGGTTTCCGGTGGCTGGCCCATGTACTTATTCAGAATCATTTTTACATTGGCCAGGGCAATGTTTTCGTCCCAGAAATTATTTTTTTTCAGGAAGTTCAAATAGGCCCGCAGTTCTTTGAACAATTTCCGGTGGCTGTATTTCTTCTCCCCGGGCAAAAGGCCGTTGTAGTCGGATTCCCGAACAATGCCGTACTGTTTGATTCGGTTGATGACCGCGTCTTCTTCGGAGCCCTCTCCAAAAGCAGATTTCCCTTTTTTACGAATGAAACGCCGTGCTTTTTCCACGTACTCCCAGTAAACCGTGTACATTTCGGAGAGTTTCACCTTTTTCTGGTGAATTCGGTACAACTCCGATTCCAAAAAAGAGGTGGCAGAAAAGCACCAGCAGGTTCCGGTCGTATCCTGACGGATGGGCGGGAAATGGAACACCTGCTGAAAGGCTTTGGGTGAGGGCGGTTTTTTGATTTTGGAAAAATCCATGGTGAGTACGGTATCCGGTTTCCCCCAGAAGTTTTTGGTGGGTTTGTAAAAGGCCTTGTCCTGTGCAAATGCCAGGCTGGAAAGCAAGGCCATCGTCAGAACAAGACCGACGATTTGGGTGAATCGACGCATGGTGAATCCTCCTTTGTTTGAGTGAAACCAAAGGTCACTTCGACAGGCGCAGTGACCATTTAAATTTTGAATCCTCCGTAATCTAAGTGAAACCTGTCGTAAAAAATGATATCCGATTAACTCTCCTTTGCCCGCAGCGCATCCCAGTAAATAAAGGCACACAAGGCCAGAAACATAAACAGGCCCAGCCAGTTGCCAAAATGACCGGCATTGTGAAGATTGGGAATCAGGGTGGTGTGGTACTTGTCCTCAAAGAATTTCAAAAGGGCGGCCACCACGCCAATAATGGCTCCGCCGGCAATCAGCCCGGAAGCCACCAGCAACCCGCGGTCGTGGCGTGCCTTGGACAGTTTTTCATCTTTAGTGGACTGTTTGACCAGCCAGGCCACGATTGCGCCCACCAGAATCGGGGAATTCAGTTCGATGGGCAGGTACATCCCCAGGGCAAATGCCAGCCCCGAAACACCGATCATTTCCACGATAATGGCAATCACCACGCCCATGGCGTACAGGAACCAGGGCGCTTGCTGCCCGGCTTGCATCAGGCTTCCCAATACGGCGGCCATGGCATTGGCTTGCGGCGCCGGCATGGGATTGGGATGCGCGGGCCCGGGTGAAAATCCGTACACATTGGCCAGTAGAATAATCACAGCTGTAACGGTAACCGATGCCACGGCCGAGGCCAGAATGTTACTCCACTCGATGTACTTGGGCGTTGCGCCCAGCCAGTAACCGATCTTAAACTGCGTTACCAGGCTGCCTGTCATTGAAAGCGCCGTACAAACCACGCCGCCCACCAGGAGGGTGGTGATCATTCCTTCCTGACTGTGGAGCCCCAACTGCGCCATAATAACTGCCGTGACGATGAGGGTCATTAACGTCATCCCGGAAACAGGGGTGACACTGATCATGGCCACCGCCCAGGCGGAAACGGAGGCAAACAGGAACGCAATGAGAAGGGTCAAAATAATGGCAATGACGGAAATCTGTGTGGCGCCCGCCACGTGCTTTAGCACGGAAAATCGGAAGTAGAACCAAAGAAGCACGGAAACGGCCAGAATCAATCCCACCACAACCACCATGCTGATGTCTTTTTCGTAGCGAGGCAAAGACGTTGCCTGCTGTCTCTCGCTGCGGGATTTGAAAATCTCCCCAAAGGCCTGTTTGAGGGCACTGCCGATCACCCCGGACATCTTCAAAATGGAAATCAATCCGGCGGTAAAAATGCCCCCGATGCCCACGTACCGGGCGTAGTTGAAGAAGATGTCTTCAGCGGACATCTGCGAGAGCGGCGGAAGTCCCGGTGTAATGCTGGTTTGAATAAATTGGCCGAAATGGGCAAAAATAGGTACCAGCACAAAATAGGACATCAAAGACCCTGCCAGGATGATGGCAGCGTACCGAACGCCGATCAAATACCCGAGACCGGCAATGGCCGCGGAGGTATTCAGCGAAAAAACGGCCTTCACTTTGTTCGTAAGCGGATTGAAAAAACCGATCATGGCCGTGGTGAAATTTTCGGCCCAGGCGTGCATGGAGGGGCCGATAAAATCGAAAACAGCCCCAATGCCCATTGAGTAGGCCAGAATTTTGGCGTGGGTGCCTCCCTTTTCGCCGGTCATCAGGATTTCCGTGGTGGCCGTGGCTTCGGGAAAAGGCAGTTTCCCGTGCATGTCCGCCACGAAATAGCGCCGAAAGGGAATCAGAAAGAGGACCCCCAAAATCGCACCGAACAGGGGCACCAGAAAAATCTGAAAAAACCCGGACAGGTGCTCAATGTGCAGCACGTACACGGCAGGCATTACAAAGACCGATCCCCCCACAATAATTCCGGAGGTGGCCCCGATGGCCAGAATGTTGACATTTTCCAGCAGGGTACTTTTTCGCGCCAGCATCGCCGAAAAGCCGACCGCTAAAATGGCGATAGGAATGGCCGTCTCAATTCCTTGTCCTAACTTCAGGGCAATGTAAGCCGCCGCCATGGAAAAAATGATGGTCATGATGAATCCGAAGGTGACGGAACGGACGGTGACTTCCAGCACCCCCTTTTCCTGAGGAATGACGGGGATGTACACCTCCCCCGGCTTCAATTCACGCCGGGCATTTTCAGGCAACCGAAGTTCATTTTCAGACATAAACACTCCTTTGCGTAAGAATACCAGTGTATTGCGGCCACAAAGGAACAAAGTTGCAAAGAAGGGGATTCGACTCAAAATCCTTTGCGGCTTTCAACCCTTGTGGCAACCCTTGTGGCGCTCGGGAATTACACCGTAAAATAGGAAAAATTCCAGAAAAATAAAAGGGAAAAATTGCCTTTAATTAAGGAAAGGGGAAATTTCTTCCAAACCGTCCTTTCAAAAGCAGTCCACGATTTTGATGGTGGAGATTCATAAAAACGATCTGAAATGAGAAACCGTTTCAACGATTTCTTTTTTGACTTGGGAGCCGTGTCTATCGTCCCTACGGGACTTTTTTAACTGTTCTTTTGTATTTGCTACAAACCTATCATCCCTACGGGACTGCATTTGTTGCTGTTAATTAAGGATTAACCAATCCGTGTATGAGAGCGCCGTTAGGCGCGATATGTTTGTAGGTGTGAATATGTGGCTCCATTAATTTAAGTGCCGTAGGTACGAAAGGTTAACTGTTCCATTGGGTCATTGCGCCT
>JAADHR010000064.1 GCA_013151735.1 Calditrichota bacterium
TTTTTTTATTTGTGTAAATCCGTGCAAATTCGTGGGAAATCAGCTTTTCTTTAACTCGACCACCGTCATTCCCGTTCCCCCTTCATTCCAGTTAGCCAGACTAAACCCCGCCACCCGGGGGTGCTTCCTCAAATAGTCGTGAACCTTTTTCCGCAGCGCCCCGGTACCCTTCCCGTGAATGACCCGAATCTGACTCAATCCCCCCAGATACGCCTGATCGATCGCCCGCTCCAGGACGGGTTCGGCCTCATCCATGGTCATCCCCCGCAAATCGATTTCATCGGTAAGGCGGTCAGACACGCTTCCGCCCACAATGGAAATCTTTGCCCGCCGCTTTTTCGGCGCCTTCACCTTCTCCAGCTGGTTCACATCCACCTTGAGCTTCATCTCGCCCGCTTCCAGCCACACCTTACCGGAGTTATCCGGCTCGGAGACCACCGTGCCCACCACTCCCATCGGAATCCATCTGGCGGAATCGCCTTTTGCGGGAGGCTGCCCGGCAGGCTCGATTTCAGGCGTCATCTCCTGCAGAGTTTTGTCAATCTCTTTCTGAAAGGCCTTAACCTCCGCTTTGGCCTTACGAATGCTTTCCCGCTCCGCCTGTTGGGTGCGAATGTCTTTTACCGTTTTCTCAATCAGGGCATTCGCCCGCCGGACGATGTCACGGGATTCCTCCATGGCCTTGCGTTTCAGTTTTTGCTCTTCTTCTTTGAGCTTACTGGTTTTTTCTTTGTAAAGCTTTACCAGCCCGTCCAGTTCCGCTTTCTTGACCTCTGCCTTTCGAAGCAATTCCTCGTAATGATTGATCTTCTTTTCCAGATCGAGTAAAAACTGTTCCAGGCGATTCTTTTCTTCCCCCGCGTAGGCCTGCGCTTTCCGAAGCATGTCTTCCGGGAGCCCCAGACGCCGGGCAATTTCAAAAGCATAGCTGCTTCCCGGAATGCCGGCCCGAAAGTGGTACGTGGGCAAAAGCGTCTCTTCGTCAAACGTCATCGACCCGTTTTCAGCGCCTTCTAATTCGTAGGCAAAGGCTTTCAGCGCTCCCTGATGCGTGGTTACCACCGTCATGCAGCCGATTTCCTTCAGCTTCTCCAGAAACGCCATTGCCAGTGCCGCTCCTTCCACCGGATCGGTGCCCGTCCCGATTTCATCAATCAAAACCAACGACCGCTCCGTGGCCCTGGCGAGAATTTCACCCAATCGTCCCACATGCGCCGAGAACGTGGACAAATCCTGTTCCACGGACTGCCAGTCACCAATGTCCACAAAAATCTGATCAAACACAGGAAATCGGGAAAATTCATCCGCTGTGATGAGAAGTCCCGCCTGTGTCATAATTGAAAGCAGGCCGATGGTTTTAAGGGCCACCGTCTTCCCGCCGGCGTTGGGCCCGGTAATGACCAGAATGTGGAAATCCTCTCCCATCTTCAGATTGAGCGGGATCACTTTTTTGGGATCGCCAAACTTAAGAAGCAAAATGGGATGCCGTCCGTTTCGAATCTCCAGATTTTTTTCGGAGATGTCCGGTTTCTGGGCGTGGAGTCGCAGCGCAAAACGGGCTTTCGCATGAATCAAATCCAGCGTCGCCAACGCATCCAGATTTTCTTCGATATCGAAGAGATGCACGCGGATGAGGCCGGTTAATTCCCGAAGAATGCGGGCAATTTCCCGGGTTTCCTGCAAATGCAGCTCCCGAATCCGATTATTCATTTCAATAATTTCAAAGGGTTCCACAAAAAGGGTGGCGCCGGTTGCAGAATGATCGTGAATCAGCCCCTGGATCCGCCCCCGGTACTCCTCCTTCAAAGGCAGAACCATTCGCCCCTCGCGCATGGTAATGACCGCATCCTGAAGCATATCTTTGTGCGATTCCACAATCGAAGCCATGCGTTTTCGCACACGATCGGCAGAGCGGTTCATCTCCTTCCGAATAGCGGCCAGTTCAGGGGACGCCTGATCCTTCACAGCCAAACCGTGGATGTCGATGGAATGAGTGATGACATTCTCCAGATCCCGAAACGGGTGGAGACGGGAAATAAATTTTGAGAGCAACGGGTATTTTTCCGTTCGCGCTTTCAAATATCGGGAAATTTTCCGCACCGCAACCAGGTTTTTGTAGAGAACAGAAAACTCCTCGAGCATAAGTTGACTGCCTTCGTGAGCGGCTTTCCGAAGGGCTCCCCGGCTGTCGCCGATTTCGGAGATCGGGAACACATCATCGTAGGCCAAAAGCGTGGCCATTTCCGCCACCCAGTTCAGGTGAAGACGGATCAATTCGCGGTCGTGCAAGACAACCATGCTTTGAACCAATTCGCGGCCGGGGTCCGAAAGGGCCTCTTTTTCAATCTCGTCCCTGATTCGCGAGAATTCAAGGGATTGGTAGAGCTCCTGGGTGGTCATTTGCGCCTCTGAATGGGTAAGGAATCCTTTTCTGTATTTCGCTGAACGGATTTCAGAAGCTCCCTCACCGGTGCGCTAAGAGGTTTTGTACGTGAAGAAACCGCCTGGTTCACTTCGTCGTAGAACGATTTTGTAGAGGGGGCGACGGACACCACCCAATCGAACAGGTGAGGTGCAAACTTCTGCATGGGCCGAAACAAAAGGGAATCGCTTTCGTAGCTGCGGTATGTGGAGTTGAGGGGCAAGAATCCCACAAAAAGAACCAGCAGGCTGGTGATGACGGCCCCCTTCAAGAGGCCAAACGCCCCGCCGCCCAGATGGTCCAGCCAGCTTAGCATCGTGATCTGCAAAATTTTTTGGAGAATTTTTGCTACTACGAGCGTCCCCCAAAAAACAAGCACAAAAATCAGGATAAAGCTGATCAGCATGGCCAGAACAGGTGACACATTTAGAACGGACATCAGAAGGGCAGAGCCGAAACTCATCCAGCGAATGGCCAGAATCAGGGCCAAAATAATGGCAATAAACCCCATCACCTCACCAATGAGACCCCTAAAAACGCCCCGAAGGGTGAAGATGAGCAGGATGGTTAAGATAGCAATGTCAATGATATTTAAATTCATATTTCGTTGGCGACTCGTTCGTTGGTTCGTTTTTTAGATGATTGGTTTTGCACGCTGCCCGTTAGTGGGTAGAACTCCGCCGGTCACTTCGATATGATTCGCCTGCCGGCAAATCACTCAGTGACCAAAGCACGTCGCCGTCCAATCACCTAAAACAGTTCTCTTTCCCCTTTGAAAAGCAACCGAAATTGTAAATTCAAACCCCCAAAGCACCACCGGTTGCTGAGTGCCTGCCGCAGGCAGGTGTATCGAAGCAACCTGCACACGTTCCCCTTTGAAGGGGGATCTTTTTTCACGTGCCTGCTCCAAACAAAAAAAGTGAATTTGGCGCCCGCCGCATTCACTTTTTTTTAAAATTTGCAACCAATTAAAAAATCAGGCCAGTTTCGATCGGACGATTTCCTGAACCAATTTCCCGTCGGTTTTGCCTTTCAAACGGGCCATGGCTTCTTTCATCACACGGCCCATATCCTTCATGGAAGATGCTCCGATTTCATCAATGACACCCGAAATAACGGCCTCCACCTCTTCCCGTGAAAGCTGTTTGGGAAGATAGGTTTGAATAATGGCCAACTCTTCTTTTTCCTTAGCCGCCAATTCCGGCCGATTCCCTTTTTCGTACAGCTCAACGGCCTCTTTTCTTTTTTTTGCGGCTGATTGTAAAACCTGGAGCTCTTCCTCTTCCGTTAACTCACGCCCCTTGTCTATCTCAACATTTTTGATTTGAGCTTTAATCATTCGCAGAACATCCACCCGGTTTTTATCACCGGATTTCATGGCCGATTTGAGATCCTGCGAAATTTTATCCATCAAACTCATGGGGCAATCCTGTTTACATTTCCTGCATCATTAACTTGCGCTGACGGCGTTTTGCCGCATTCAGCTTGCGTTTCCGCCGCTCGCTGGGCTTTTCGAAATGCTCGTGCTTTTTGATGTCAGACATCAAACCGGCCTTTTCGCAAGCCTTTTTGAAGCGTTTAAACGCCCTCTCAAAGCTTTCATTGTCTCGAACTACTACGGATGGCATGCAGAGAACAACCTCCTTTCAATTATTTTATTTTTACCCATTAACCCACATTAATCACAAATTACAGCCACGAAGACACCAAATCACAAGGAAAACAACGAATTAAAGAACTTTGATTTTTAAGACTCAATTTTCAAACCAAAAATTAAGACCCGTTCATTTAACTCAAAATAAATGAAATCCGTGTGAATCCTTTGCGTATTCGTGCATTTGCAAATGTTGGATTACAATGTTCAAATTTATGAAATTTTTTGGTGGAAGTCAAGGAATAATTGGCTTTAAGCGGATTAATTGTTCCGGTCTTTTTTTCTATCGAACAAAAAGGATTTTGCGAATCTCTTGAGCATTCTCCCGCTTCACGCGCAGAAAATAGACGCCCGCCGGAACCGGCTGCTGATTTTTTCCGGTACCATTCCAAAAAAATACGTGTTTCCCCGTATGAGATCCGCTCCAATCAAACTGTCTCACCTCTTCCCCCAAAAGATTCCAGATGCCGATCGTTGTTTTTCCTGCTGAATTTTCTGGAACCCGTACGCTGAAACCTACTTCGGTTTTACCCACGCCCGGCCCAAACGGATTGGGATAGGCCTCGGAAAGCTGCATGTGATCAGGCTGGGAGCCGGATTCATCCGTCTGTCCCGAAAGAGAGGCAGACACAATGGCATGTACCGCCGAGTTTCCATTAAAATCGATATCCTTAAGGCGATAGTA
>JAADHR010000065.1 GCA_013151735.1 Calditrichota bacterium
TGTATAATCATCCCGATTCATTGGGGTGTATGAGGACTGTTGGGTTATTGCTTTACCCTCGTCAGATTATCCTTAGCTCATCCCCACAATGAATTATGGGGATGGTACAAGTTTGATATTGCAAGGGAGTTGTTTTTTGTACAATCACCACAATTCATTGTGGTGTACGTTGGTGCCTTATGTTTTTAAAACAGGAGGCTTCATGGCTGTTCATTCTCGTGTAAAAATTTATATTCACCTGATCTGGGGAACCTATAAACACGAGCAGATTCTGGATCGGGATTTACGTCTAAAAATTTATAACCACATTATGAAAAAATATGAGGAATCCAAGATTATCATTTTCAAAATGAATGTTCAGCCTGAACATGTTCATATGCTAATTAGTTTAACCTCGGATAGAACCATTGCAAGTATTGCCAAAGATATTAAAGGCGAGAGTTCACATTGGATTAATTCAAGTCATCTTGCAGAAAGAGAAATACATTGGCAACGAGGATACGGGGCTTATTCCGTCAGTCAATCGCAAGTTGAAGCTGTTGAAAATTACATAAAATACCAGGACAAACATCATAAACGTGAACCATTTGAAGAGGAATACAAAAGGTGGGCTGACCAATATGGGGTTTGGGATACTAACGAAGATTGGCATTAGTTTGTTGTCCCCATAATGAATTATGGGGATGGTACAAGTTTGGTATTGCAAAAGAGTTAGTTTTTGTACAATCACCACAATTCATTGTGGTGTACAGCTTATACGGCTTGGGGGCAATCGTCATCACCGCGGTTGCCCCGCTTTTTCTTTATCCCCCAAACAAGGCCAATAAAATACTCAGACTAAACACACTGAGAAGCGTACTGACCAAAATAACGCTTCCCGCAAAATCGGGGTGAACATCATATTTTGTGGCCAGAATAATGGCATTTACGGCTGTTGGGCCGCTGGACTGAATGATGAGTACACGCCGGGTCAAACTATCGGCAGGCAGCAGGGTGAAAATGACAATTGCCAGAATGGGTGAAACGATCAATCGCAGAAAAACGGCCAGGCTGATGCGGGGAAGTTTGTCCCTTAGATTGGCATGGGTCAATTGAATGCCCAGGATTAAAAGGATGGTTGGAATGGCCGCATGCCCAATCATCTGAATGGGCTTGTATAAAATGGCCGGTATGACGGTGTGTGTTCCGCGCAGCAGGAAGGCCAATCCGATGGCATAGAGTGCCGGCAATCGGAAGATTTCAGCCACAGCCCGCGAGGCGGGTAAATGTCCCCCGGCTGCCACGAAAATCCCAAATGTGTTCAAAACAATGACGAAGCATACCAAAAAAATAACCGCAATAGCCAAACCCTCATTCCCGAAGGCAAAATAAATAAGGGGCAGTCCGAGATTTCCGGAATTCATGAGTGTTGTGGAAAGGACAAAACTGCTTTTCTCGGTGGGACTGAATTTTAGTACATACGCCGCTCCAAAACTGATGGCGGCCATCCCCAAAAAAATAAGGGCTGCAAAAACAATTATGGTAAGCATGCGCTGAAGGACAATCTGACTTTCAAGAAGGCTTGTAAAAACCAGAAAGGGGGTCAGGATGTATAATGTCAATTCAGAAAGAGTTTTGGCATCCAGGTCCTTAAAGAGACCCAGGAGGGCACCGATGGCAATGATTGAAAAAACCGGAACAATTGTCTGCAAAATTATGTGCACGGGTTGTCTCTGGCCATAAGAAAATCAGAATTGGTAGTAAAAGCCCAGAACCCCTTGCGGGCCGGTAAAGTCATCTGTGTCGCCCACTGGCGAAGAAAATTTGGCGTAGTGGTATGAGAACTCCACGTGGAATCCCGCTGCTTTTGTGAGAACCAAATCAAAGCCGGTACCGATAAAAATGTCGATTCCGATAGCCTTTGGGGAAGTTTTAGAGGTCTCACTATTCTTTTGTGACTTGGGAATTCCCAATAAGAGACCGGCACCGTAAGACACACAGGGCATTAAAAATGAATCCTGAACCAGTCGGTGTTTGATGGCTGCCGTTATCGGAATTAATGTTATTGATTGGATGTTTGCCGCCAAAATACTTTTTTGCCGCCAAAAACCCAGTGTTTGTTTTAAGAAAAAAGTTTTTGTCAGGGCTTCCGTTACTGTAATTGAAAAATAGGGCGTGGTTTGGGCGTTACCCCTGAAAAGAGAAACTGTTCCCTGATGTTCAATGGAACGGGGCTGCCATTGGCCGGCATAAAATCCGATGCTCGTGTTTTGAGCAAACACCGGCCCGGCCATAAAAAGCAAAACAAGAATTGTCAGAATTCGTTTTTGCATGGATTCTTCGTTGTGAATTATTCCGGTTAAACCGGGTAATCTAATGTTTGCCACCATTTCAGATCAATATCGGGAAAGAGATTGTCCCGTTTTTTGGAATCCGTGAGATACAATTTGTCTTTTTCAGTCAATTCTCCCGTAATTGCAACGGTTTCAGCCATGTCGAGGATTCGGTTAAATTCCCGCACGTGTTCTTCGAAACGCATTTCTGCATAGTCGCGGGCAGCCCAGGTGCTGATTAAGAATTGCCAGTCGGAAGACTCCAGTAACAGCAGCTCTCGTGCTCCCTGTTTTAAAATATCCTCCAGCTGGGCATTGGTTTGCCAGTCCAGTTTGTTCAATGTGTCGGTCATTCGCTTCTCAGCCGCATAAATGTGAGGCCATGTCCAGCTGGTGTCCTCATTTAGCCAGATGTAGTGGTAACCCCCTTCGCCCCAGGAGCCTTCAGGGATGGTAATCACTTCAATTGGCTTTTTGTTGTCCAGAATTTCAGCGGCATTGGAAAGTTGCACTTCATCATCGTTGGCCAGTTTTTTGAGGACGGCTTTCAGAAACTGCGGTCCTTCAAACCACCAGTGTCCAAACAACTCCGCATCGAAAGGAGCCACCAGCGCACCCTTGTTTCCCGTTGCGGAAAGGTGTTCGCGCAGAATGTCCTTAATCAAATGGACAAAATGATCAGAATTTTCGGGAATCCGGCTTTCCGCCATATCGGGTTCGTATTCCTTTTTATCGGCCAAATCGCTTTTGGGGCTGGTGACCCGCCAGTAGCGGTGTCCTCCTGGAAAATGCTTCTTGTGAAAATCCAGGTACCAGCCGTCTCCGGGGTATCCCCATTCGCCGGACCAGACCTGGAGCCCGGTTTTGGGATCGCGCGTGAAAATAGCCACTGGTTTTTTGAGCTCCGGATTTGAGCTGACCAGATAAATTTCGTAGGGTGATTTTTCGGTGTCTTCTTCCCGTTCCGGCTGTTCCTTTTCGAACTGAGCCCAGAGTTTTTTGAGGGCTTCAAAGCGGTCCATGTACACCCCAATGGCTTTCCCCCCTCTTAATAAAGCAGCGTCGACAAAAAAGAATTCAATCCCGTTTTCGCTCAGAAATTCATCGACTCCCTTTCGTAAATAGGGCTTATCTCCAAGAACGGAGGCAACCGGAGGGGCCCATTTGTAACGGGGACGGTAGGCGGCTTCCGGCAGCCAAATGCCCCGCGGAGGTTTTCCGTAATGGCGGGTGTGCGTTTTAATAGCCGTTTTAACCTGTGCCTGAATACTGGTGTCCAGCCCGAGAAGGGGGAAATATCCATGTGTGGCGCCGCAGGTAATCAGGTCCACAAAACCGGCGTCCGAAAGTTCACGAAATGCGCCGACCAGATCGTAGTGGTATTTTTCAATAAAATCGGACAGAATCTTTCTGTAAAAGTGCTCCCACATGTCCGCCAATTGATGCATGTGAGAGTTGCCGTATTTTTCAAATTCAATTTGATCCTCAATGGCTGCTTGAATTTTTTCGCGCAGATAGGATTCAAATTCTGTCTTGAAGCTTTCGTCGGCTAATTGTTCCGTTAAAACGGGTGTAATCCCGATGGAAATTTTTGGGGCGATTCCTTCATCCCGTAATTCATTTAGCGCATTCAGGATGGGAATGTACGTCTCCGCAGCTGCCTCGTTCAGCCAGTCCATTCCATGAGGCCATTTCCCGTGCGATAAAACATAGGGCAAATGGGAATGGAGAACAAACGTAAAATATCCTATTTTATTAGGTGCCATGTCTGTATCCTCGTTTTTATTTAGTTTTCTGAGGGAGGTTTGAATCCAAACGAGCGATGTTTATCTTCGCCCTGAATTTTAATTTCTCCAAATTGTTCTTCGTACTTGCGGATATTCTCCTGCAATGCATGTAAGAACGATTTTGCATGTTGGGGGGTCATAATAATTCGGGCATACACTTTGGCCTTCGGAACACCCGGCAACATTCGTGTGAAATCGATGACAAATTCCGCAGGTGAATGGCTGATAAGGGCCAGGTTTGAATAAATTCCCTCGGCTTCTTTCTCTCCCAATTCCACATTAATTTGTTGCGGTTGATTCTGATTCATTTTAGCCTCCTCTGTTTAAACGCGTTTTCCCCAACAATCGTTAAAAATAGAGCCGATAATGGCGCCAGCCGGGCACGACCATAACCCGCCGGGAACCGATTAAGTCTCTAAATAATATAAAAAAAAAAGTGAATTGTCAATTGATTTCATTGACTTTTACAAAGTTTTACTGTAAATTAGAAAAATAAAAAAATTTCCATGGGTAAACCCGGGTTTTGAAGTCATTGGACGCAGGTGCCGAAGAGAACGCGAGCCCCTTTTGTTCATGAATGTAAGTGGTTAGGGAGTCGTTAAAAAGTTTCATACTATCTTACTTAAAAAATTCGGTTATCCTATCAAAATATTTTATTGTTTTTTCTGGAAGTAATTATGGCCGATTCTCCCAAAAAACTTTTCTTAATTGACGGGTCGCATCTTGCGTATCGGGCGTATTTTGCATTTATTCGCCGACCGTTAATTAATTCCAAAGGGGAAAATACATCGGCCACATTTGGATTTACCCAGTCGCTTCTGAAAATTCTTTCGGAAGAAAAGCCCGACTACATTGCCGTAGTCTTTGATACCCCCGAACCCACATTCCGCCACAAAGAGTACCCGGAATACAAAGCCACCCGTGAAAAAATGCCGGATGAAATGTCCGATCAATTGCCTCGCATCCGTCAGGTTATTGAAACGTTGGGGATTCCGATTATTGAGGTTCCCGGATATGAAGCGGATGATGTGATGGCGACTCTGGCAAAACGGGCCAAAGAAAAGGGAATTGAAACCTATCTGGTCACCGGGGATAAGGATTTTTTCCAACTGGTGGATGACTCGATTAAAATTTACCGGCCGCAACACATGGGCGATTCAATCGATATGGTTGACCGCAAATGGCTCGAAGAAAACTGGGGCCTCCGCCCCGAGCAGGTAGTGGACTATCTGGCGATTGTTGGCGATAAAAGTGACAATATTCCGGGGATTAAAGGGCTGGGTGAGCAAGCGGCCAAAGAATTGATTGAAAGATACGGTTCTCTGGAAAAAATTCTTGCGTCCGTTGACGAGTTGCCGAAGAAACGCTGGAAAACGGCCATTGAAGCCCACGGAGAAGACGGAGTATTATCGAAACGTTTGGTGACGATCGATTCCAACGTTCCGGTGAATTACGACATCGAAGCCCTCAAACAGAAAAACGGGGACCCGGACGAGATCATTAATTTGTTTAAAGAGCTGGAATTCAAGAAGCTAATGGATCGCTATTTTTCAAATAAAAAAAAACTCAAGCAGAATTATCAGATCATCGACACGGTTGACAAGCTCGAAAAGCTGATTTCCCGGCTGAAAGCTGCAGGCGATTTTGTGTTTGATCTGGAAACGACGCATATCGATCCTTTGCGCTCGCATGTGGTCGGTTTTTCCTTTGCCTGGCAAGAAGGGGAGGCTTTCTACATTCCGGTGGCTGCCGGTGAGAAAGAAACGGCTTCATCGTTGGGGCCTCTCTTCCAGTCGGCCGGGGCTGCGGCTCCTCCGGGAGATCAAAAAGAATTGCCGCTCACACTGGTTATTGGCAAACTTAAGCCCATTCTGGAAGAGAAAACACTGAAAAAGTGCGGCCAAAACATCAAATATGACATGCTGGCTCTTGCACGTTACCAGATTCGCGTGGAAGGGATAGACTTCGACACCATGGTGGCTTCGTATTTGATCAATCCGTCCAGTCATCAGCACAACCTGGACAGTTTGAGTTTTGAGTATTTGAATTACACCAAGATTCCCACAAGTGATTTGATTGGAAAGGGCAAGAATCAACGGACCATGCGTGACGTGACCGTTGAAAAGGTGGCCTTTTATGCCTGTGAAGATGCGGACATGACGCTGCGTCTCCGCAATATCCTGAAGCCCAAGCTCAAAGATGCCGGGTTGTACGATCTTTTCAAGCGGGTGGAAATCCCATTGATTTCAGTGCTCATGACGGTTGAAAAAAACGGAGTGGCGCTCGATACAACCCTGTTGAGGGATTTATCTGTCCGGGTGGGAAATCAGCTCAAACAGCTGGAAAAAGAAATTTTCGATTTGGCCGGAGAAGAGTTTAACATCAATTCACCCCGGCAGCTGGGGAAAATTTTGTTTGAGAAATTAAATCTTCCTAAAGCCCGCCGTACCAAAACCGGCTATTCCACCGATGTGTCGGTTTTGGAGGAACTGGCCCGGATTCATCCGCTGCCACGAAAATTGCTGGACTATCGGGGATTGGCGAAGTTGAAATCCACCTACATTGACGCGCTGCCCAGGTTGATTAACCCTGAAACCGGACGGGTTCACACTTCCTACAATCAAACCGTAGCGGCTACCGGACGGCTGTCCAGCAGTGATCCCAATTTGCAGAATATTCCCATTCGAACGGAACTGGGACGGGAAATTCGACGGGCCTTTGTGCCGGGGAACCCCGGTCATGTTATTTTGGATGCCGATTATTCGCAGATCGAGTTGCGGATTATGGCCCATTTGTCGGGCGATGAAAATTTATTGCGAACTTTTGAAAACGATGAGGATGTGCACACAGCCACCGCGGCTCTGGTTTTTGGTGTGGAACCGGAAGAGGTGACGCCGGATTTGCGCCGGCGGGCGAAGGAAATCAATTTTGGAATTATGTACGGGATGGGCCCGTACGGATTGGCTTCCCGCCTGGATATTTCTACCGAAGAAGCCCGGCAGTTCATCATCAATTATTTTGCCCAATATCCGGGGGTACAGGAATTTATCCGGCAAACAATTGAGCAGGCCAGACAAAAGGGCTATGTGACAACACTGCTCAACCGCAGGCGCTATCTGCCCGAAATTCGTTCCGAGAACCGGCGCATGCGGGAATTTGCCGAACGCACGGCTGTAAACACCCCCATTCAGGGAACGGCAGCCGACCTGATTAAGGTTGCCATGATCCACATTCACAATCGGTTGCAGCAGGAAAAACTTCGATCGTTGATGATCATGCAGGTGCACGATGAATTGGTTTTCGAGGTGCCCGAATCGGAAATCGAACGCATGAAAAAGCTGGTTCGGGAAGAAATGGAAAAGGCAATTGACTTGACCGTACCGATCAAAGTGGACATGGGAATCGGTGCAAATTGGCTGGAGGCGCACTAAAAGAAAAATCGTTATCAAACCCAATTGAAAATTTCGGAGCAGATATTTTCATTGGTATTAGGGGAAAGAAAAATTCTTCCACCGGAGCATTCGTACGGCACAACCCTCGGGGTTTGTGCTCCAAATATCGTCTGTAGTTTTTTACGTGCAGGATTCTAACGACCTGTTTTATCCTGCTTGAGCATTCCTGAAACTGCAGGTTCAAATTCTTTTCGCAGCAGGCAAGAAAAAATTTGCGGCTCGTACTTAGTTTTTTCCAACACGGACAAAAATTAAGACGAGAGTTTTAATCGAATCCCAGACATCGGAAGATGTCTGCCAATGGCCGTATTATGGCTTTGCGGGATAGGTGTGTCCGGCCGAGTCTTCAAAAGAGCGGTTTGTTTTTTGATTATCCTGAACCCGCGCAAAATGAGCCGTGGAAAAAAATCTGAAAAATTTGGATTTAAGGGTGTTTAGCTATAAAAAACGGATTTAAAAACGCACGAGGTGGTCCGATGAAATCGATTAAATATTTGGATTGTTTTGCATCTGTCGGAAAATGGGCCGGCAAAGACCCGGCTGCCCCCTGGACGGTAGAAAGAATGCTCAGGGACATGAAGCGTTGCGGCATTCACGGGGCGCTGGTTTTTTCCAATTACGCCCGGGATCTGCAGCCCTCTGTGGGCAATGAGCGGGTTGCCGAAATTTGCCGGGACAATCCCCGGCTTTTCCCTGCCTGGGTGGCGTTGCCAAGTGTGGCAGACGAAGCTCCGAAGGGAAGTGACTTTGTCGAACAGATGGTGGCTGCGGGGGTAAAGGCGGCAAAAATTTATCCGCGACTCCACCACTTTCGGGTGAATGAGGCCAATGTGGGCGATTTGCTGGATGCTCTTCAGGAAAAGCGTATTCCACTTTTAGTGGATGCCGGAAATTACGAGCCCTACAACCAGATTACCTGGGAAGAACTGGAATGGTTGGCCAAATCGTACCCGAAATTGCCGATTCTCTTACACGCGGTCCGCTGGGAAGCCACCCGAATTGTGCTGCCCCTGCTTCAGAAGTTTCCTAATCTGCACGTCGAGTTTTCCAATTACCAGGCCAATCGGGTGATTGAATTCTTGGTCGAAAAAGTCGGGGCCGATCAGCTTCTCTTTGGGACCGAAATGATGCAGAAAAGTCCCGGAGCGGCCAAGGCTTTCATCGATTACGCCGAAATCAGCGAGGCCGACCGCCGGAAAATTGCCGGAGAAAATCTCAGCCGTCTGTTGAAATTGGAAGAGAGTCCTGCCGATTACGACGAACCTTCCCCCGACGATACCATTTTGGAAAAGGCGAAAAACGGCCATCCCATTGATGACATGTTGGTCATCGACGGACACGCCCACATCACGGAGAAGGGACACTCCGATATTGTAATCGCGGTCATGCCTCGCTCCGACGCCGAGGGGGTGATCGATCGGAATCGGCGGATCGGGGTGGACATCACCTGCGCCAGCGGCTGGGGCGGAGTTTGGACGGATTACGAGAGGGGCAATCTTGCTGTGGCGGAGGCCATCCGTGATTTTCCGGAAAATTTTGTGGGCTACGCCACATTGGATCCGCTGTATGTGACGGACTGGGAGAAAGAACTTCGGTTTTGCTACGAGGAATCCGGCATGAAGGGCATGAAACCCTACTACCCGCGCAATAAAGTTCCCTATTCCGATCCGGTGTACGACCCCTGGTTTCGGTACGGAAATAAACACCGGCTTTTTGCCCTTATGCACCCCTCGGACAATTTTGAGGAAGAAATGACGACTCTCGCTAAAAAATATCCGGAGATTTCCTTTCTCCTGGCCCATTCCGGTTGGTCGTACGAGGTGGCACACAGGCATGTCCGCCTGGCGAAAAAGTTCCCAAACGTGTTTTGTGAGATTACATTTACGTCTGTGACCAACGGAGTAATTGAATTCTTGGTGAAAGAAGTGGGCTCTGAAAGGGTGATTTACGGCTCGGACACCTCCATGCGAGATCCTATTCCCCAATTCGGCTGGGTGGCATACGCGGATATTTCCGAAGAAGACAAGCGCAACATTCTGGGTCGGAACATGAAGAAAATCCTCGATCGGTGTCTGATTTAAAGGACGGCTGAACGAAATTTGCACTGAACGTGTTGAAAAAGGAAAATTTTATGCACTTTGGACTTCCCGCTGTTGATTACATTGTGATTGCATTTTATTTGATTTTCATGCTCGCCATTGGATTC
>JAADHR010000066.1 GCA_013151735.1 Calditrichota bacterium
GCAAACAACCCTATGACAAATCATAAAAGCAAGGAGGAAAAATGAAAGTACCCTTAGTGGACTTAGTGACCCAGTACAATAACATAAAGCCAGAAATGGATGCGGCTATTCATGGTGTTTTGGACAGCGGGGCCTTTATTTTAGGGCCTGCCGTTAAGGAATTTGAGAAGAATATGGCCGAGTATACCGGTGTGAAACACGCCGTGGGTGTGGCGTCCGGAACGGATGCCATTCAGCTGGCACTGATGGCCTACAACATTGGGCAGGGCGATGAGGTGATTACCACGCCCATGACATTTGTGGCCACGGTGGAAGTGATGGTGCTGCTGGGTATCAAACCGGTGTTTGTGGACATCGATCACAAAACCTACAATATTGATCCCGATCAGATTGAAGCCAAAATCACTTCAAAGACCAAAGCCATTGTACCGGTGCATTTGTACGGCCAGTGCGCGGATATGGATGCCATTAACGACATTGCAAAGCGTCACAATTTGGTGGTGATTGAAGATTCGGCTCAGGCAGTGGGCGCAACCTACAAGGGTAAAAAGGCCACCTCCCTGGGCAATGCCGGCTGCTTGAGTTTCTTCCCCAGCAAAAACCTGGGAGCTTACGGCGATGGGGAATGGTGCTGACCAACGATGATGAAATTGCCGACCGCGTGCGCAAACTGCGTGTCCACGGCTCAGCCACCAAATACCAGCACGTGTACCTGGGCGTGAACAGCCGGCTGGATTCTATTCAGGCAGCCGTGCTGAACGTGAAGCTGAATTACATTGACCAGTGGAACGAGATGCGCCGGCAGAATGCGGAAAAGTACAACGAACGGTTAAAAGATACACCCGCCATTACCCCCTTTGTAGCGGATACCAATGAACACATTTACCACCAGTACACCATTCAGGTGGATGACCGGGAGGGCCTGCAGGCGTACCTCAAGGAAAATGAGATTGCCACAGGTATTCACTATCCCATCCCGCTGCATCTCCAGCCCGCTTACCAGAGTCTGGGTTACAAAAAGGGTGATTTCCCCGTGGCCGAAGAGGTTTCCAGTCACGTGGTGTCTCTGCCCATGTATCCGGAGCTCCCGGAGGAACACATCGACTACACGACGGAACACATCAAGAAATTCCTTTCAAAATAAAAAAACGGCCTTTCAGGCAGAGGACGATTTCGCAGGAGATCGTCCTTTTTTATTTTTTAATTGATTTATTTCCTGCAAAGACTTATTTTATAATGAAAATCCGGCCACGAAGATTCAAAGACTCAAAGGAAAACCTCGTGTCTTTGAGTCCTTGTGGCAAATTGTTTTTTATTTGTTGTAATTTTGGTTTGAAATTTTAAGGGAATACTATGTTAGATTTGAAATTCATCCGGCAACACCCGGACGTGGTAAAGGAAGCGGTTAAGAATAAGAATGAGAAAGCCGATATCGACCGCCTGCTCCAATTGGACGAGGAACGGCGCCAGATTATTCAGGAGGTCGAAGAACTCCGACGTCTGAAAAATGAGGTGTCGGCACAGATCAATCAACTGAAGAAGCAGAAGCAGGATGCCTCGGACAAGATTGCCGAAATGCGCAAAGTAGCGGAACGCACCAAGGCCCTGGACGAAAGGCTGCGCGCCGTTCAACAGGCGATTCAGGAAATCCTTATCTGGGTGCCCAATATTCCGCACGAATCCGTACCGATCGGCCCCGACGAGAGTTTCAATCAGGAGGTCAGGCGCTGGGGAAAAATCGAGGAAGTTGATTTTGAGCCGAAGCCCCACTGGGAATTGGCGGAAGCCCTTCATTTAATAGATTTTCAGCGGGGAAGCAAACTCTCCGGCTCTAATTTTGTGGTGTTCAAGGGAATGGGAGCACGGCTGGAGCGTGCGCTGATCAATTTTTTTCTGGATTACCACACGCAGAAGCACGGCTATCAGGAAGTGGCTCCTCCGTTTGTCGTGCGCCGGGATACAATGTTCGGCACGGGACAAATTCCCAAGCTGGAAGAGGATATGTACCACATCGAGCAGGACGACCTGTTTCTGATTCCCACGGCCGAAGTGCCGGTGACCAATCTGCACAAGGATGAAATTTTGCGCGGAGAGGATCTGCCGCTGTACTACACGGCGTACACGCCCTGTTTCCGGCGTGAGGCCGGTTCTTACGGACGAGACACCCGCGGCCTGATGCGTATCCACCAATTTGACAAGGTGGAACTGGTGAAGCTGGTGCCACCGGAAACCTCCTGGGACGAGCACGAAAAGCTGCTTCACGATGCGGAGGAACTTCTCCAGCTTTTGGGTTTGCCCTACCGGGTGCTGAATCTGGCTACGGGCGATTTGAGCTTTGCGGCAGCCAAATGCTACGATCTGGAGGTTTGGGCGCAGGGTCTGGGTAAGTGGCTGGAGGTCTCGTCGGTGTCCAATTTTCTGGATTTCCAGGCCCGGCGGGCGAACATCCGTTTTCGGCGCACGCCCGATTCCCGACCCGAATTTGTCCACACGTTGAACGGTTCCGGCCTGGCCCTGCCCCGCACGGTCATTGCCATTCTGGAAAACTACCAGACAGACGAAGGCACCGTGGTGGTACCGGAAGTGCTGCGGGAATACGTCGGTGTGAGTGTGTTGAAATAAAGAAAGGATATTAAAATGTCTGTAGCCGTTTCAAAAGAGAAAATTTTAGATTCAATTAAAGACCTGCCGGAGAATGTCTCGATTGAAGAGGTCATGGAGCGTCTTTACTTGCTTTACAAGATCGAAAAAGGAATTCAACAAGCGGATGCGGGTCTCACGATTTCTCATGAGGAAGCTCAAAAACGATTGGGAAAATGGCTGAAATAGTTTGGACAAAACAGGCTATTGAAGATGTAGAATCGATTTGCGAATACATTGCCGGTGACTCGCCCCATTACGCAAAGCTATTTGCTAATCACGTGTTCGAAACCGCTAAAAAAATAGGCGGATTTCCGGAAATGGGAAGGATTGTTCCTGAAATTAACCGAAAGGAAATTAGGGAACACATTTTGGGGAACTACCGGATTATTTATCGCTTTTCTCAGAATAGGGTTGAAATCGTATCCGTATACCATTCCGCTCGACTTTTGGATGTTCAAAAAATACTGAATAATTAAACTAATTGCAACCATGACTGAAACCACCGGCTGGCTTTCCATTATTCCTCCGCTTTTAGCGATCTTTTTGGCTATTCGTACAAAACAGGTGTACCTTTCTAGGTGTACCTTTCTCTCTTCCTGGGCATCTGGGCAGGATGGCTGATCCTGGCCCACTGGAATCCCCTTTCCGGACTCAATCTGGCGCTGGAAGCCTGTATCAATGTGTTCAAAGACCCGGACAACACAAAAGTCATTATTTTCAGTGCGCTGGTAGGAGCCCTGATTGCCTACACTCAGCGCTCCGGCGGCGTGGACGGTTTCATCAAGGCAATTACCGAAAAGGGAATTGTCCGGGGACGCAAAACGGCTCAGCTTCTCACGTGGGGATTGGCTGTGGTTGTTTTTGTGGAAACCAGCATCAATGTGCTGGTGCGGGCGTCCTTCGCACGTCCCCTGTTTGACAAATTGCGCATTTCCCGCGAAAAATTGGCCTACATTTGCGACTCCACCTCGGCGCCCATTTGCGTGCTCATCCCGTTTAACGCCTGGGGCGCCTATGTGCTGGGACTCCTGGACAGCCAAAACGTCGCGCAGCCCATGCGTACCTTTGCAGAAGGCGTGCCCCTCAATTTTTACGCCATCTCGGCTATTTTATTTGTGCTGTTCATTATTCTTACGGATAAGGACTTCGGTCCGATGAAGGAAGCCGAACGCCGCGTGCGCGAAGAAGGCAAACTCCTGCGCGATGGTGCCGAACCGCTGATCTCCGAAGATGTGGTAATGCTGCCTGCCAAACCCGGGGTTCCTCAAAAATCCGTGAATATGATTATACCGGTGCTGACGATGGTAGCCATGATGCCGATTGGCCTGTTGATTACCGGTCGCGGGAACATCACCCAGGGTTCCGGTTCCACCGCGGTTTTCTGGTCGGTGCTCATGGCCATTGCCGTAGGGGCTGTGATGTACCGATGGCAGAAAATCTTGACCACCTCCGAGCTGACCGATCTTTTTCTCAAGGGTGTGGGCGGGTTGATCCCCATGGCCATTCTGATGATGCTGGCGTTTGCCCTAGGCAATACCTGTAAGGCGCTGGGAACCGGTCCCTACGTGGCAAACGTGACCAAAGGCTGGATGATTCCGGAGATTGTGCCGGCCGTGATTTTTGTCGTGGGTTCATTTATTGCGTTTGCTACGGGTACCTCCTGGGGCACCTTTGCCATCATGATTCCCATTGCCATACCGATGGCCCAAATTATTGGCGTGAATCTGCCCCTGACGCTTGGAGCCGTCCTCGGCGGGGGTGTCTTTGGTGACCACTGTTCTCCCATCTCCGACACCACCATCATTTCCTCCATGGCCTCCGCCACCGACCATATCGACCACGTACGTACCCAGCTCCCCTACGCCCTGGTTTCGGGGGCTATTGCTTTGGTGTTGTATTTGATCGCCGGATTTTTGATTTGACAGGATTGAAGGAGTTGGTTTTTACGACAGATTGTTTTGCATTTTAAATGGCACGTATTTAATTTAAGAAGAATCAATTCGTGAAAATGTGAGTTATTCGTGAGAGATAGCCTTTTGGAGCAGGCTTGTTAATTCTTCCTGTTCCGAAAAAGTGTTCCAGGCAGGGCCAGCATTATCCGGATGGCACCTGCGATCAAAAGCAAAAGAGTCATTCCCAGGTTAAACGGAAACTGCCAGACTTTTCGGTTGTATTTCCAGAAATATTTGATAAAATCACGGTGGGAGTAAAACAACGATTTGATTCGATGCCGATAAACGGAATCCCCTTTTTTATGAATCGCTTTGGCTTCCGGATAGAAATAAATTTTCTTCCGGATCCGCTTGACCCGCCGGCACCAATCCACATCGCTAAAAAAAAGAAAAAAGCGTTCGTCCCACGGACCGATCCTGTTTACGATCGAGCGGGTAGTGAGCAGACACGCTCCCTGAGGCTGGTCTACCCGGCGAATGCGGTTGTGGGGGAAATAGCCCATCTTCCAGTAATTGAAAAACTTGCTTCGACTGAACAATCGGCTCAGGCCGGTAAGTTCGAAAATTACATCCCGGTAGCGGGGAAAGTGCCGGCAGGAAGGTTGAATGCGCCCGTTTGGAAAAAGCAATTGAGGGGCAACAATCCCCACGTCCGGTTGAACGGTTAAAAGCTCCACCATTTGTTCAACCGAATTTTTTGCGAGCTGAACATCGGGATTCAGGAACAAAATAAGCTCGCCCGTGGCATGCCGAAGGCCCTGGTTCACAGCATGTGTAAAGCCCCGGTTTTTCTTGTTCAAGCGGAACAAAATACGAACGTCTTTTGTGCTTGCCTTTCGGGCAAATGAGCGGATGATGTCCAGAGTTTCGTCAGTGGAGCGGTTATCGATAAGAATGATTTCCAGCGGGCGAAATGAGACATTTTCCACAAGAGAAGAAAGGGTGGCCTGGAGAGCTGATGCGTTGTTGAACGTGACGATAATTGCGGATAGTTTTGCAGAAAAATCACTCAATCTCCAGCAGCTCCTTCGGAAAATGGGTCAACACCTCACATCCGTCTTTTTGAATCAGAATGTCGTCTTCAATACGGACGCCGCCCACATTGGGAATATAAATTCCGGGCTCAATGGTAATGACGGTGTTTTCTTGCAGAATGGTTTCTGAACCGGCCCCCACACGGGGAAGGGAATGCACATCCAGACCCAGCCCGTGTCCCAGACTGTGCCCAAAATAGGGACCGAATCCTTTTTGGTGGATGTATTCCCGGGCGATTTGGTCCAATGCATGGCAGCTTATTCCGGCCCGTGCAGAATCGATAGCCTTTTGCTGGGCATCTTTTACAATCTGGTAGATGCGTTTCATGTTTGGCGACGCCTTACCCATGGCGACCGTTCGGGTCATGTCGCTGGAATAGCCGTGGTAGACGGCTCCAAAATCAATCACCACGAAATCACCGTCATCAATTACCTTGTCTGACGCCAGTCCGTGCGGCAGTGCCGAGCGCCAGCCGCTGGCAACAATGGGTTCAAAGGCATCTCTTTCAGCCCCCAGAAGGCGCACCTGACAGCTCAATTCCGCCGAGAAATCACGTTCCCGTGATCCGATTTTTAGATGGGGAAGTGTTTTTGTCAGCGCGTCGGTGGCGATTTGGGCCGCCTGTTTTAGATGGACGATTTCGGTTTCATCCTTTTGAATGGCCAGGCGTTCCACGAGTTTTTCGGTAGGCACAAATTTTGTTTGCGGGAAGAGATTCTTTAGCGAGGAATAAAGCGAGTAGGGAAGATGGTCTGCTTCAAAACCGATTTTTGCCCCGGAATCGATCAGTTTTTTTTCTTTAAGTGTATCAAACAGCGTGCGGGTGCTGATAAAAATAGAAAAGTTTTGAACTTCCTCGCCTGCCTGATCCAGATAACGAAAATCGGTTACGAAGGCCGCCTGTTCGTCCGAAATAAAGGCGATTCCGCTTGAGCCGGTGAACCCGGTCAGGTACCGGACGTTAACCGGGTTTGTAATTACCAACCCCTGTAAACCTTGCCGGGCTGTCATCTGGCGGAGAAGCCGTAATCGCCTCATCAAATAGTCACGAGCCAAAGGAATTAGTCTCCGCTTTTCCCCTGTTCCTCGGCAAGTTTGCCTCGCAGATAGGCAATTTTGTCTTTGTAGGTTTGGTTGTCGGGGTCCTTTTTCAACAGGATTTCGTAGACACCAATTGCTTTCGAATAGTGTCCCTGCGCCGCATAAATTTCTCCCAGTGTTGGCGTTACAATTGCGGTGGTTCCCCGATGTTCTTCGGCTATTTCGTAAACGTCTGGTTCCGGCTGAGGCGGAGGCGCTTCGGTTGTTTCATCCTCTGAAAGAGGAGTCTCTTCAGGTTCCGTTTCCTCTACGGTTGAAATTTCTTCTGCCGGAGGCTCTTCAGCGGATTCGGGTGCGGGGGGGACTTCTTCCGATAAAGCCGTTTCCACGGCCGGCGGTTCCTGATTTATGAATTCTTTTTCCTCTTCCGTAAAGAACTCTTGCGATTCCTCATCACTTTCATCCAGGGATTCCACTCGTTTGTGAATGGCAGACGACAAATCCTCTTCTGTAAGCTCCTCGCGGGTTTCCGTTTCTCCGCTCAGGACCTCGTCTTCAAAGATTTCATCCAGAATATAATCAAATTCTTCTTTTTCATCCTTTGGGGGCTCCTCCACGGGGGGTGTTTCAACCTCTTCCGAAGCACGTGCGGGCTCTTCTTCGGGGCGTTCTTCTCCTGGAGGAAGTGGTGTTTCTTCGACTTCCTCGGCTTCGCTAAGATGTTCGGCCACCATTTTGGTCAGTTCCTGGTCATCACTCGGAAGCGTTGGGGAAGCTGTTTCTTCAACAGGAAAGCTTTCTTCCTTGGATTCAGGCTGAGGTGTCTGCTCCGATTTTTCATGCAGAGGACCTTTTGTTTCTTTTAATTCTTCCTGAACAGATTGTAGCAGCGTGCTGGCACGCTCGAAAAGCGGATCAATCGAAAGAATGGTCTCCAATTCCGTCAGGTAATTTTGGGTCCAGCCGCGCGAACGGGCAATTTGAGCCAGGTAATACCGTGCTCCCAGATGTTTGGGGTCGTAAAGCAGCACCCGTTTCAACTCCGTTTCGGCCCGATCCAGTTCTTCAATTGCCAGCAGGGCCTTGGCGTAGATGAAATGACCATTCACGTAATGGGGATGCTGTTTAAGACCGTCCTCGCAGATTTGCACCGCCCGATAGGCATCCTCGTTTTCAAGATAGCGGTCAGCAAGACGGGCAAAACTATAAGATTCAGGGTTATTGTGGAGGATTTCCTGGAGTTGTTCCAATTCTTCAATACCTGGCATTTGAAAATCTCCTTATCTAAAAAAATAAAAAACAAAATGTTCAATCTAATTTAAAAAAAACGACTCAACTTCGCAACATTTTTTTCCACAAAGGAGCACGTCAAATAAAGGGTGTTCTCCCGTGAAAACCTTACCACCCTGCTACGCTTTTGTTTAGGATGTCTTCAGCCAGTTTCTTCACGGCGTCATCAATCGCCCTTTGCCGCTCTTCCGTGGATGCCGAATGCTGGTACTCACCCCATTCCTGCAAAACGGCTTTCCAAAGGACTTTTCGCTTTTTTTGATCCCGAAATTCGGCCCGAACAGTGACGTACACCCGGTACGACTGGACCTGTTCCTGCTGATTGAATGTGCTGGCGCGGTCGGTTACGGATGTAATTTCGCCGGAGATAAGGGCGTTGGCGAGCGAAGGATCAACGATCCGCAGGGTATTGTCCTGTGTGAAGGCATCAATCACGGCATCCGTCAGTTTTTCACTGATTCCAAATTCGGAGGTTTTGTTTTCAAATAATGGGATGGCTACGGTTTTGATGTAGGCCGGGAGGGTATTCCCCGAAAAGGAATAGTGTCCGCAGGAGGCACCCCAAAACGCAAGAGCGATGATGCCGGCACTGGCTGTTTTCTTAATGATCATCTTCAGACGAGTCAAAGCCGTAGTCCTTAATTTTTCGGTAAAGAGTCCGTTCACTGATATCCAGAAGTTTCGCCGCCTTTCGCTTATTCCAATTGGTTTTTTCAAGCGCCCGCAGAATTAAATCCCGCTCGGCTTTTTCGAGAGAGGGAATTTTATCGTTTGTTTCGTGAATAACGGTGATATCTTCAGCCGGGATTTTTGTGGCCTGAATTGGGCTGTTCCAGGGAGGGAGCGGGTGCGGGACGGCGGCCTTTTGTGTTGCAGGCATGTGTGCCAGCAGAAAATCCTTGATCTGAGCGATTTCGGAACGAAGCTCCAGGAGGACCCGGTAAATGAGCTCCCGTTCGGCCTTGTCAGCGGGCATGTTTAACGGTACGGGCAGATTGCGGTCCAGGGGCTCCTGTTGTCCCAGATGCTTGTAAACGACCTCGCGGGTAATGGGATTTCCGCGCTCCAGCACGATGGCGGTTTGAACAAAATTTTTGAGCTCCCGGATATTTCCGGGCCACAGGTATTCCTGCATGGCCTTGATTCCTTCGGGAGTAAACCCTTTAAAGTCGATGTGGTTTTCAACGCAGAACTCTTTGGCAAAGTGTTTTGCCAGCACAGGAATGTCTTCTTTTCGTTCCCGAAGGGGAGGCACCACGATTTTGATGGCATTAATTCGATAATACAGGTCCAGCCGGAACTCCCCGTTTTTGACGGCCGATGCCAGATCCCGATTGGTGGCAGCCACAATGCGTACGTCTACCTTGTGAGGAGTACTGCCCCCCACCCGAAGGAACTCCTTATCCTCCAGAACCCGTAGCACCTTTACCTGCGCTTCCTGCGGCATTTCCCCGATTTCATCCAGAAAAAGTGTACCGCCGTCAGCCAGTTCAAAATAGCCCTTTCGAGAATCCACGGCGCCGGTAAAGGCCCCGCGCTGGTGCCCGAACAATTCACTTTCGAAGATTCCTTCAGGAATGGCTCCGCAGTTGACCACAATAAGGGGCTTGTCTTTTCGAGGACTGTGTTCGTGAATAGCGCGCGCAACCAACTCCTTTCCGGAGCCGCTTTCGCCCAGAATAAGCACAGGAATTGTGGTGGGAGCTACCTGCTGAATGGTTGCCCGGATTTGTTGAATGACGGGGGAAATACCGATAATTCCCATGTCGTCCGAAGCAAAATTTCCCGAATGTCCGGTCTGATCTACCATTCGATCACATCTCCGTCGAACGTGATTTTTAGATCGGTTATTCCATATTTCATCGCCAGCGCAGCCAGGGTGGAATCCTGTTTCTCCAATTCGGGCGGCACGTGGGTGATTCGTACGTGGGGAATATTTTTCTCCACCGCAAATTGGCAGATTTCATCCGGGGAGGTGTGCGCTCCCTCGATAAACAGCCAGTCAGCCGTCTGGATATGGGGAGAGACGGCCTGAACCGACTGGATGTCAGAGGTGAAAACAAGGATTCGGGAACCTACCTGGAAGCGAAAGCCATAGCTTTCGATTCCCACGCCGTGTCGGCGGGCGGTTTCGGCTACGCCGGACAAATGACGGGTGGGAAAGGACGTTACCTGCAGGGAATCCCAGAAGAGAAGTGATTGTTCAAGGGTGTGGATGTGAATGGGGAACGGCCATGTTTCCGGGAAAATGTAAAATCGATACAGCTGCTCCACGAAAAAATCTTTGTAAAAGGCGGGCAGAAAAATATCCAGTGGTGCTTTTCTTCCGGACATCATCATAAACTGAAGCAACAAGGGAAGCCCGCCAACATGATCCGGGTGTGTGTGGGAAATGAGAACAGACTCAATTGCCAGGGGTGATTTTTTCTGGCGTGCCAGCGTATAGCTGACGCCGTCACCGGCATCAATCAGCAGGAATTTCCCCTTGTTCTCCAACAAATAGGCTGAATGGAAACGGTTCGGAACGGTCAGCCCGGAAGCCGAACCCAGAACGTGCCATTTCATTATTACACCTCGTAATTTTTGAAATAATCCACGGTTTTTCGCAGCCCTTCCTGCAACGAGACCTTGGGCTCCCATCCCAAAAGTTTCTTCGTTTTTGAATAATCAATCACGCTTCGCTGCTGTTCCCCCTCTTTGGCAGGACCGTGAGTTTCGGGAATGTTCTTACCGATAATCGTGTTGAGTTCACGGAAAATGGTGTTGACATCGGTTTCGATGGCCGTGCCCACATTAAAAACGTCCGATTCGGGGTAGTCCAGCGCCAGAAGATTGGCGCGAACGACATCATCGACAAAGACAAAATCCCGCGTTTGGGTGCCGTCCCCGTTAATAATCGGTTGTTCGCCCAGAAGCATTTTTTCAATAAAAATGGCCACAACACCCGCCTCGCCGTGCGGATTTTGCCGGGGCCCGTAAACATTGGCATAACGGAGAATGACATGCTGCAAACCGTAGGTCAATTTGTAGAAATACAGATATTTTTCGACGGTCAGCTTTGTAATTCCGTAAGGAGACACCGGACGATTGGGGTGATTTTCATCCGCCGGAAAATAATCCTGTTCGCCATAAATGGCGCCTCCTGTTGAAGCAAAAATAATCTTTTTAACCCCATTCTTTACGGAATTCTGCAGGACATTGAGTGTTCCCAACACATTGACCTCAGCATCGAAGATCGGGTTTTCCACGGAACGCCGGACATCCATCTGGGCCGCCTCATGGAAAACCGCATCAAACTTTTCCAGAGCAAACACCTTTTCCAATTCGTCTGCACGCAGATCCAACAAATAGAATTTTGCTTTGGGATTGAGATTCTTCAGGCGCCCCATGTAGAGATTGTCTACTACCACTACCTTGTGACCGGCAGAAATAAGTGCATCAACAATATTGGATCCGATAAAACCCGCTCCTCCGGTAACTAATACCTTCATTTGACCTCCGTGTTTGATGGACAAGAACCGACGTGCAATTTTATTTTATTAAATATAATTTAAAAGAATTTTGAATTCAATCAATTGTTTTTTTGGAATTAATATTAAGTTTTTGTAATTGTTGGATGAAAAGGATCGGAAAGAAGGCTGCAAAAAAAAGAAGCGCCCGGATGAGCGCCTCTTTTTTAAAGCGAATTTGTGAAATCTGCGGCTTCTACTTTTTCTGAGCCATATCTTTAAGAATTTGTTTTAATTGATTCAGTTCCTGTCCGTACGCGGCCCAATTCCCCTGTTTTAAATAGCCAACGGCCCGGTTGTAGATGTCCAATGCTTGCTGGGCCTTGCTCGAAAGTGCCGCTATGGGCTGCCTGCCCTGAAGGATGTTTTTTGTTTGAGCAGGAGAAATATTTTCGCCAAGAAAGACGGCCTGTAGGGCCTGATCCAGCGTGGTTCGCATCTGCAGTTGTTGATTAAACGCCACGATAACGCGTTTGAGTTCCGGCATTTGACTTTGTTCCGATTGCAGGTAGACCGGCTCCACATAAATAAAGGACTTTTCGATGGGAATCACCAGCAGATTACCCCGAATGACTCTGGACCCTTTTTGACCCCAGAGTGTCAGCTCGGAGGAGATGTCCGGTTTCTGATTGATGCGGGCCTCAATTTGCATGGGACCGTAAATAAGCTTTTCTTTTGGCAGGGCATACACAATCATTTTTCCGTAATTCGGGGCATCGCATTGGGCACACATCCAGGCGACCATGTTGTCCTTTTTGGAAGGGGTTAAGGGAAGCATCAGGATGAATTCTTCGGATGAATGATCGGGCAATTTCATGATAATATAATAGGGGAACATAAGTTGTTTGTTTTCCTGATAGATTTCCGTGGGAATGTTCCAGTAATCTTCCCGATTATAAAATACCTGCGGATCCGTCATGTGGTATGTATTGTAGATTTGGGTCTGAATGAGGAAAATATCGGACGGATAACGAATATGCTTCTTTAAAAAATCGGGCATGTCGGCAAACGGCCGGAAAAGCTTTGGAAAGATCTTCTTGTACGTTTGAATGAGCGGATCCTTGGGGTCAATGACGTAGTAGGTTACATCACCATTGTAGGCGTCGATTACAACCTTTACCGAGTTGCGGATATAATTGAGGCCTCTTTGCGCATTAAGCTGGGAAACGGGTTCCGAATAGGGAAACATATTGCTGGTCGTGTAGGCATCGTGAATCCAGTAGAGTTTTCCGTCGTCACCGATAACCAGGTAGGGATCGGAATCGTAGGCCAAAAAGGGAGCAATCGTCTGGTCGCGATTGGTGATGATCCGATTGAAAATAATTCGGCTTTCTTTGGTCAGAGAGCTTGTTAAAAGGATCTTAATATCTGAAAAATTCCACGCGTAAACAGCCCGTCTGAGTAAACTGGAGATTCTGACGCCACCATTTCCGCTGTAGGAGGTGTAAACGTTTTCATTTCCTTTGGGATAGTCAAACTCCTTCGTTTTGGTGTTAACCAGAGCATATTCGTCCGTTTCTTCGCCGTAGTAGATCTGCGGCGTGCGAATTTTCAGAGAAACGGAAGACTGGGACGGAATGTTTTTGATAATAAAATCGGGCATTCCATTTGGGGTAACTTTATTCACCGGACTCATGACGGCGCCAAAACCATGTGTGTAGATCAAATGTATATTGACCCAGGTTCGCGCCCGGCTCGGAATTTGTGACGGTGGAAGCTCCCGGGCGGCAAGAGCAACCTCGGTATATTTATCAAATTGATAGCGGTCCACGTCGACATTCTTAAAATCATAGTACAATCGAATTTCCTGCAATTGTTTGTAGGTTTGAATTAACGGACGCCGATCCCATAGCCGGATATTCCGGATGGTGTTGTCGTTGTTTTGGATGTCCTTATATGTGATCCCCTGGTCAGCCGGGAAAATTTTTTCTTCCACTTTATTCAAACCGTAGGCCAAACGTGTAAAAGAGATATTGCTTTCAATATAGGGTTTTTCTTTGGCAAGTTCATTCGGTCTAACAACGTACTGTTGAATGAGCCCCGGATAGATCCACAGAAGTCCAATGAGAAGAAGGAAGTACGCTCCGAAGGTGATGGTTACCCATTTCCATTTTTTGATCATCGGAGTCAAAAAGAGGAAAAGCGCAGCAATGAGGGTCAGGACCAGTAAAATCCAATAGCCCGGAATTTGTGCATGAACATCGGTATAACTGGCTCCGTAGGCTACGCCACGTGTTGAATAAAGCATGCTGTATAATTTCAGGCGGTAGACCACGGCAATTCCCAGGAAGAAAAATCCGCCCAAAACGGCCAAGTGGTATTTTGCCTTTGGGTAAATATAAAATCGATTTTCAATCAGACTGATGGACTGATCAAAGTAGTAGGACAGTCCAACTCCCATGAAGACAAGAAAAAGCATGTACAGGTACCAGCCCTGAATAAATTTATACAGGGGAAGTTTAAAAATATAGAATCCAACATCCTTTGAAAAAATCGGATCGGAAATACCGAAACTGGTGGAATGCAAAAATTTCAGGAATGTTTCCCATGAACTCACGGCGCCCAAACCCATAATAATGGAAAAAAATAGAATAATCGCACCCCAGGCATATTTGGCGTATTTTTCCTTGAAAAGACTGTCAAGAGAGGGAAGGGGTTGATCCGGCGCGACCAGCTGCATGGAGCGGGTATGCTTTCCCAGTTTTCGGGCAATGGCAATGTTGAGCCAGGCAAACAAGGCGAAAATAACAAAAAACAAAAGGAATGCACCAATTTTTGCCCAGAACATGGTCATAAAAACACTGGCATAGCCGAGATTTTTAAACCACAGCCAATCCCCGTAGTATTTGGCAAAAAGGGCCAGAAAAATGAGCGCGGCAATCGTAACGGATATTAAAACCGCAATCAGAGACTTCGATTTCATAATGAGACCTCCCGAAAAATTTTATCATATGTTAATTATGAATCTGATTTCCAATGGAATAAAACCGCATGGCATGTGCGTTCTGCCGTTGTGATGATTCATAACTGGAATTGTATACGATTTAAACCAGCAAAGACAAAGAACAGTTTTGCCGGTTCAGAATAATTCTTTTTTGAACAGACTTCTCAATTAAGTGCCAAAACTACATGTTAACCGGTTTGTTTTTGATCAGATTCGTGAAGGCAACATGAATCCGCTGTTCGTAATCGGAGTACAAATGACATGAATTGGGCAGATTGACGTAAAGAGTTTTTTCGGAAATTAGAAAGAAACACGCCCGCCATAAAACCGGGCGGGATTTCTCCTTACTCTTTATTCTTGAGAAAATGATTACGCCTTTTTCTTTTGCTTTGCGCGTTTCTTTTTTATCCGTAACTTTTGGCGGCGTTTGATGCGTTCCCTCTTCTGTTTGCTTTTGCTAACAGACACGAAACACCTCCATTCTGATGAAAGTCCAATTCCTTGAAGAAAAGAAAGTCCGGCATTTTATATAAAGATAAACGGTCTCGAGAGTAAAAGCAAGCGGTTTTTTGGTTTTAAGTAAATTCCGTATTTTACTGGAATTATTTGCTTGAATGAGGACAGCCCTTTGACCGGGATTTTTCTGCATGGTGTGACTCGGATTTTATTTAAGACCAGGTATTCACAAAGATCAGACTGACGGCCAGTTTTCACTTGACATTCACGGGGATTTCTTGTAATTTTAAACAAATAAATTCACGCAAAAATGAATCAGCCTAATGTAAGGTAGCAAATACGATGATTAATTTAAGGATGGGTTTTGGAACCGGAGTTTTCGTTCTTTTGTTGGCGGGAACCATCTTCGGTCAACAAATGCAGCCTGTAATGCTCATCGATACGCCCACAGCCGGCACGCTGGACAGGGGAAGTTATGAAGTCGGTCTGCGGCTTTACCCGAATGGAGGCGTTCTGGGGCATGTTTCGGTCGGGTTGTCTTCCCGGGCCATGTTCGGTATTTCCTTCGGGGGGGAGAACATTATCGGTGAGGGGGATATTCACTGGAATCCCAGTCCGGGGATTCATTTGCGCTACCGGATTGTAGACGAAACGGTCGCCCTGCCGGCCGTTACGGTCGGATTTAATTCTCAGGGGTACGGCCCCTATTTGAAAAAAGAAAGTCGGTACGCGATTAAATCACGCGGGTTTTTTGTGGTGGCCAGTAAAAATTATGCGTTTTTGGGGGACTTAAGTTTTCACGGCGGGGCGAATTACAGCCTTGAAAAGGGGGACGGAGATACCGACTTGAATTTCTTTGCGGGGGTGATGAAAAGCCTGAATCCCGATTTGTGGCTCATTGCCGAGTACGATTTTGCAATCAACGATAACGACAACAATTCCCTGGGTTCCGGGAAGGGGTATTTAAATGCCGGGTTCCGCTGGATTTTTGCCAAACAGCTTTATGTGGAATTCGCGCTAAAAAACATCTTAGAAAACAAGAAAAACATCCCTTATGCCAATCGAGAAATCAAAATTGTTTATCAGGAACATTTTTAACCCGGTTGTGTCGGGCAGAATTATTTTCCTTTTGGCGGCGATTCTTACACTGAATGGCTGTTTTACGGTTCTGCAGCATCCGGTTGTTGAACGGGAAACATACCTTTCATCCGAAATTACCCACACGGATCGATGCACGGCCTGTCACGCCCAATCGGCTGAGTATTGGTATAAAAACCCCTACGAAATGGAGGCCCCTTACACGAATCCTCATCTGACCAGCTGGAATTACTATTACAATTATCCGTGGTGGCTGCGCGATCGCTTTCTGGAAGAGCGCTACACCCTGTCCTCCGATTCATCCGCTGAAGTCATTCCTGTAAATCTCCGGGGGCGCCGCAGAGGGCTCGATGCCTATACACCGGCTGCCGTCCCGAGTAGTCCAAACAGCGGGCTGGGACTTTCAGCCACATCCGGCGGAAATGCCGGAACATCTGCAAATTCCATTTCTTCTCCCGGGGCGAAGAAGCGGGAAGGAATCGATTCTTCGCCGAAAAAATCGTCTCAGCAAACACGCATTCGAAAGAAAAAGAAAGAGTGAGACTTCGATGACAATCAAGAAAATTCTGTTGGCTGTTCTCGTCCTTTTTTTGGTGTTTATCACGATTTCCACTCTTTTGAGTTATCGTATGCTGAAAAAATCCATGACCAAGGAAAAGGGGCAAATTACCCTTTCCGGTCTCCAGTCTCCCGTCCAGGTGTACCGCGATTCGTACGGCATTCCGCACATTATGGCAAAAAACGACCACGATTTGTACATGGCTGCCGGATTTGTAACGGCCCAGGATCGTCTGTGGCAGCTTGAGATGATTCGCCTCGCCGTTCGGGGCGAGCTCTCCACCATGCTGGGCGACACCAGCCGCCATGTGGATCGCTTGATGAGGACCATGGAATTTTATCAGACCGGAAAAAAACTCTTTAATCGGGCATCGGAAAAGTCGAAAGCCGTTTTGTCGGCCTATACAGATGGTATTAACCAATTTATTCATTATGCCAGGGGAAAGTACCCGGTCGAGTTTGTGCTCTTGAATTGGAAACCCCATCTCTGGACGCCTGCCGATGTGCTGGCCTATGGGCGGCTCATGTCCTGGGAGCTCAGTTTGTCCTGGTTCGTGGAGTGGACGGCCGGGGAAGTCCGGCAAAAACTGGGTGTCAATCGGGCCAAGGAGCTTTTCTCCAATTATCTGCCATCCTGGCCAACCATTCTGTCAGAAAAAGATCTCAGACTGGCCGGTCAGTTGAATTCATTCAAAAAAGCAAATACAGAGCTTCGGGCCTTTCTGAATAGTCCCGGAACCTTTTCCGGCAGCAATAATTGGGTGGTGTCCGGGAAGAAATCAAAAACAGGGAAACCCCTTCTGGCAAACGATCCGCACCTTCCTCTGGCCAATCCCTCGGTCTGGTATGCCATGCAGCTGGTTGCGCCGGGCGTCGACGTAACGGGTTTTTCCCTCGTCGGCTCTCCCGGAATCATTATCGGGCATAATACGCATCTGGCCTGGGGCTTCACCAATGTTATGGCCGATGATGCCGATTTTTATGTTGAAACCGTGGATCGGAGCGATTCCACGCGTTACCGGGTGGATGGGAAATGGAAGAAAATGGAGGTTTTTCAGGATTCGGTTGTGTCCAGAAGTGGAAAGGTCTACCGGTTCGAACGGTTCAAAACCCGCCACGGACCGGTTGTAACCGACGTGCACAAACTGATGAAAACATCCGGTAAAGTGGTGAGCCTGAAATGGACCGGCTACACGATTTCCGATGAGACGGATGCGATTTACAAAATGAACCGGGCCTCCAATTGGAAGGACTTCGTCCAGGCCCTTCGATTGTACCGATCACCTGCCCAAAATATTGTTTTTGCAGATGACGGAGGAAATATCGGCTATTGGTGCACCGGGGCCATTCCCGTGCGCAAGGGGTTCACCGGTACGTTTCCGCTTAACGGAGCCACCACCGCCACCGATTGGAGCGGATTTATTCCTTTTGATCAGCTTCCCCATGTCATCAATCCGCCGGAAGGGTTTGTAGCTTCGGCCAATAATCGGGTCGCTCCGGCCGGATACCCGTATTACATTTCCAATTTGTGGGAGCCTCCGGCGCGCATTCAACGGATTCGCGAGCTTCTTACCGCCAAGGACAAACTTTCGGAGGTTGATTTTGAAACGATTCAACTGGATGTTCTTTCTCCCTTTGCACGGGATGTGACGAAAGAGGTGCTTGCGGTTCTGGATCGGCAGAAAACGCGCGATGATACCCTGAAAACAGTTTACAAATATCTGAAGGGGTGGGATTGTGCCATGAGGGGGGAAAGCACCGCAGCAGCTATTTTTCAGGTCTTCATAAACCACCTTTTGCGAAACACCTTTCAGGATGAGTTGGGCAAAAAGCTTTACGCCTCTTTTGTGGAATTTGCCGGAATTCCCATTCAGGATTTGCAGCGGTTTTTGTCCAAACCCCGAAGCCGCTGGTTTGATGATGTCCGCACGCCTGAAAAAATTGAAACCAAAGAGGACCAAATCCTGCGCAGTCTGCACGAGGCGGTTCGTGAGCTGTCCGGGAGATTGGGATCGAACCCGGTTAAATGGCGCTGGGACCGCCTGCATCACATGACATTTCGGCATGTTCTGGGCGGCGAATCGATGTTGGGAAGAATTTTGAATGTGGGGCCCTTTCCTTTGGGCGGCGGTCTGACTACCGTGAACAATGCGCGGTATAAATTGACGAATCCCTACGATTGCTGGGTGGGGCCATCCATGCGCATGATTGTGGATTTTACAGATTTGACCCGAACAAAAATGGTTCTGCCTCCGGGAGAAGTGGAGCATCCGCTAAGCCGCCATTTCAGGGATCAGGCGGAAATGTGGGTGAATGGACTCTACATGGACTGCAAATCGGATATCAAGCAGGTTCAGGAGGAGGGTAAAAAACTGGTTCTGGTGCCGGCTGAAGCAAATTGAACATGTTCCATCATCGAACCTGAATCATTCATTAGCCACAAAGTCACGAAGACACAAGGGTATAATGAACAAAAAGATAAAGAGAAAGCTTTGAAAAAGTCGGATTTTATTATTTACTTTTTTTCAACCCACCCCCTCGCTCCCCCTCCCTTATTTAAGTGAGGGGGAAGGGGGGAGGGTCAATAACAGAAAATCTTACATAAAAACCTATTTTTCAATTGATTGTAAAGCGACTCCGTATTAATGGTAACTTGATTTTTATCACAAATTGTGATCTTATTTTGTTACAAGCCATTGCCTGTGTCAGAAATCTTGATTTTTTCGAAGCTTTCAAATAAATATTCATTGAAAAAGGAAAATATACAAAAGAAACTGAGTTTCAAATAGCTAATTATTTTAATTGGTATAACCGTTGTGACGTAAGGGCTTGGTGGCGAAACTTTATGAATAATGCCGGCTAAAGTGGTTTTTTGAGGGGGTTTTTGGGGGTACAAATAGAGGGCTGTTTTAATAAACGGTCTTTTCAATCAATCGTTTTAAAAAACTCGAAAATGGTGCCTCTGCACGAGGATTCGGTTACAATGGATTCCAAGCGGATTAAACAGTTTCAATCCGGAGACAGGATTGTAGCCTTCTTTGTCATCCGGAAAAAGGAGCTGCGAACGAAAAAATCCGATGGTTCGCCCTATCTTGCGCTGGAATTGGGGGATTCGTCCGGACGAATCTCAGCGGTGCTGTGGGAACACGTGGCTCAATACAGCGATGATTTCCATGTGGGCGATATCGTTAAGGCGCAGGGTACGATTATCGACTACAACCAGGGCCTTTCATTCCACATTGACCGTATTCGGAAAATCCGACCCGAAGACGGGATCCGCCCGGAACTCTTTCTTCCCGAAAACCCCAAAGATCTCAATGAACTTGAAAAGAGATTCCGGGAATTGCTGGCCCTGGTAACATCCCCCTTTCTTTCAGACCTGTTGCACCGCATTTTTGATGACCCCGCGTTTTGGGATGCCTACTGCCGGGCACCCGGCGGAAAACTCTGGCACCACAATCGAATTGGCGGGCTGATGGAACACACCATCGGTGTTGCGGAAATTTGCCTGAAAGCCGGCGAGCAGTATCCCTTAATTTCAAAAGATTTGTTGCTTTCCGGTGCCCTGCTGCACGATATCGGAAAGGTGGAGAGCTACCAAACGCGTGCCGGATTTATTGACTACACCGACGAAGGACGGCTTCTGGGACACATTGTTTTGGGTGCCAACCGGGTGGAAAAGGAAATCGACCGTATTCAGGACTTCCCGCCTGAGCTGAAGAAAAAACTCTTGCATGTGATTTTGAGTCACCAGGGAGAACTGGAGCAGGGATCTCCCGTTGTTCCAATGACGATTGAGGCAATTGTTCTGTACCATGCTGATGAAATGGACTCGAAGGCCGATGCGTTTAGCCGAATTATTAAAGGGGAAATGCAGCCCGACAAAAAATGGAGCAATTATGTGAATTTGTTGAATCGTTTCATTTATTTCGGAGAATCGGATGAAGAAACGCACTAATTTTTAACACGTGAAGGAGACAGACAATGGCTGAACAAGACAAACGTATCGACGTCATTAAGGGTGACATTACCGATATGGACACGGATGCCATTGTGAACGCCGCCAATAATCACCTCTGGATGGGAGCCGGTGTGGCCGGTGCAATCAAGAGGCGGGGCGGCCAGATAATCGAAGACGAGGCCATGCGCCAGGGGCCTGTTGAGGTGGGACAGGCCGTTATCACCAGCGGCGGGAACTTGAAAGCAAAATATGTGATCCATGCCGCCGGAATGGGGCAGGATTTGCGCACGGATGCATCGAAAATCAGAGAAGCCACCATCAACAGTCTCCGGCTGGCTGAAGAAAAGGCCCTGGAATCCATTGCATTTCCGGCCATCGGTACCGGTGTGGGCGGGTTTCCCATGGATAAGGCCGCGGAAATTATGATCGATGAAGCCCGCAAATTTCTAAAAACCGCACGCCACCTTAAGAGAATTGTGTTTGTTTTGTTTGATGATTACAGTTACCGGATATTTAAGGATGAAATGAGTCGCGCGGAAAACGCCGGGTGAAACGATTTCTGTTTATTTATCCGGGAGCGCTGGGAGATCTTCTCCTGGCTGCTCCCGTGTTTCAGGCGCTTCGCGAGCAGAATGCTGACGCAGCCATTGAATGCGTGGGAAGTGTGCCCCAAATCCGGCTGCTGCCCCTGCTGGGGCTGATCGATCGGGTTTACTCCATCGACGATCGCCGGTTTTTGCCGCTGTTTGGGGGAAAGAACTGTCCCGAGAGGCTTCTGAGTTTTTTTCGCTCATTTGACGCCGTTGTCTTTTGGGTTTCCAATCTCAATGTAAATTGCTCCGATATTCCTCTGAAAGTGCTTGACCCCCGGCCGGATCCCCACCCTCCTGTACATCATGCGCAGTATTTGTACCAGACCGTTCAATCGTTTCTGAATCTGCCCGCCCGTAACGTCACCTCATTTTATCTGAAAAACGAACCGGATAATCGGCCGAATTACAGACCCGTGCTTTTGGTGCATCCGGGGAGCGGCAGCCCGGCAAAGAATGCGCCGATTGACCGGTTTTTGGTCTCCGCCCAAAAATGGAAACAAAAAACCGGGGGAGAGGTCCTATTTTTATTTGGTCCGGCCGATGCGGATGTCCGGCAGGAATTTAAAAAAATGGCTCCGCCATCCGAGTTTTCGATCTGCGATTCTCCCGGTTTTGATGATCTGATCAAGCGAATGGCCTCGGCGGATTTTTATCTCGGAAATGATTCGGGTGTGTCTCACCTGGCGGGGGTGTTGAATAAAAGGGGGCTTGTTTTTTTCCGCACGACCGATCCGACAATCTGGCGGCCGTTGGGTACCCGGTTAAGAAGTGTGATAGTGTAGCCGGGGGATTAGAACCATTCAAAGAGGCTGTCGCTCAGCCAGAATCCTTTGGTCGTGAAAAAGAGGCGGTCGTTTTGCAACACGAGAAGCGGTCCTGTTTTTTCTTCCGTTTTGCGAATGATGTCGATAGAATGCGAAAACTCTTCCAAAAAATTCGTTCCAAATTGATCACGATAAGCTGACAACGAGAGTCCCCGCTTTTGCCGAAGGGATAAAAAAATAAACTCCATTTTTCGTTGTTGGGAGGATAACGATTCCTGCCCGTCAATCGGAAGTTTTTTCTCCTGCAAACGTGAAATATAGGCCGTGACGTCGCGTACATTCCACCAGCGCTTTTTCCCCTGAAATGAGTGAGCCGACGGGCCCATCCCCAGATAAGCGGTTCCGTTCCAGTAATTCTGGTTGTGGCGGCAGGCCTTTCCGGGAAGGGAAAAATTGGAGATTTCGTACTGGCTGTACCCGTTGGCCTGGAGGGTTTCAACGGTCAAACGGTACATGTCCCATTCGATCTGTTCGTCCAGCGGTTTGATTGTGCCGGTTTCCCGCGCCCGGCCAAAGGGGGTGTTGGCTTCGTAGATGAGATTGTACGTCGAAATATGAGCCGGCTGCCAGCGAAGAACCTTCTCCAAATTTTCCTGCCAATGACTCAAGGTTTGCCCGGGAATCCCAAAAATCAGGTCCAGACTGATGTTGCTGAATCCGGCTTTTCGGGCGGATTGAATGGCCGTTTCTGCTTCGGCCGCGGTGTGAATCCGTCCCAGCTGCCGGAGTTCCTCGTCGCGAAAGGACTGAACACCCAGACTGATCCGATTAAATCCCATTGAAAAATAGGCCTCAAATTTACCCTGATCCACCGTTCCGGGATTGGCCTCAATGGTGATTTCGGCAGCGGGTGCAAGTTGGAAACGGCTGCGGAGGCTCCGGAAAATGTCTTCCAACGCATCCGTCGGCAAAAGCGACGGGGTGCCTCCGCCGAAAAAGAGGGTTTCTACAAGAGGGGGTGTTTCGGAAAAATGTGCGGAAACACGGTCTATTTCAATCAAAAGGGCACGAACAAATTGCCGCTGCAGACCGGCGGAACCCGTGAGCGAGTAAAAGTCGCAGTAAGGACATTTTCGTTCGCAAAAAGGAATGTGGATGTAAAGACTAAGGGGTTTCATAGGAGCGAAAACCAGGGGGCCGGCAAAAGCGTGCCGGCCCGCAGAATCCAGTGGTTAACTTCGTATTAAAAAAATAGAGAAAATCCGATCATTTAATAAGCATTCCGATGCGGTTCCAACGCACCTTCTTAAAAAACCGATACATGGGAATGGTTTTGTCCCACGACCAGTAAATAATCAGCGCTTCGCCCAGTACGTTGTCGTGGGGCAAAAACCCCCAATAGCGGCTGTCCGAGCTGTTATCCCGATTGTCACCCATCATAAAATAACTGTTGGGGGGAACAACCACCGGGCCGTAATTGTCCCGATTTCCCGCCCCGGGCGGGTAAATCCCGTATTCGATTTGACCGGGCGGAATATAATAATTGGTGTATTTTACGTGCGGCGGGTCCTTAAAAGGCTTTCCGTTTACGTACACCTTTTTCTGAATGACCTGAACGGTGTCACCACCGGTGGCAATACACCGCTTGATGTAGTCCAGTTTTGGGTTTCGGGGATACTTGAATACAACCACATCGTGCGGCCGGGGATTCCGGATGGCGGGCAGCCGGGTCCAGGGAATTTTAATCCCCGTTAGGGGAATGGTGTCCGGCGTGCGGACGCCATATTCAAATTTGTTAACCAGCAGAAAATCACCCACCAGGAGCGTATCTTCCATTGATCCGGTCGGAATGCGAAAGGCCTGCACGACAAATGTGCGCAAAATCAGTGCGGCCACAAGTGCCCAGATGAGGGAGTCCACGTATTCCCGTACAACGCTTTTTTTCTTCTTTTTTTCCTTTTTTTTCAACCCTAAAATTGATTTCCAATCCATTCGCTTTCACCGTTCCTGAGATTTGTAATTAGTCTGTTTTACGAACCCATCTTTTGGGCGTGTCTAAATATAAAATAAAACTCGCTTAATATCGATTCGTTCCCATTCAAATCGGTTTTTTAATCTTCCATTTGCAGAATGGCCAAAAAGGCCTCCTGGGGTATTTCGACGCTGCCCACCTGTTTCATGCGCCGTTTTCCCTCTTTTTGTTTCTCCAGCAGTTTTCGCTTCCGCGAAATATCGCCTCCGTAACACTTGGCGGTTACATTTTTGCGGAGCGGTTTGATGGTTTCCCGGGCAATTATTTTCGATCCGATCGATGCCTGAAGCACGACCTCAAAAAGCTGACGGGGAATAAGTTTTCGCAATTTTGTGATGAGCCGCCGTCCCCAATCGTAGGCTTTATCCCGGTGTACAATGGAGGAAAGGGCATCCACCGGTTCCCCGTTTACGAGAATATTCAATTTAACGAGTTTTCCCTCTTTGAATTGCCAGAAATCATAATCGAAGGAGGCATATCCCCTGGAAATGGATTTTAGTTTGTCGTAAAAATCGAAAATAATTTCGGCCAGAGGCAGATAATATTGCAGATTGACCCGTTTGGTGTCCAGATAGGTGGTGTTGCGATAGATACCCCGCCGGTCCAGTGTAAGTTTCATGATGGCGCCAATATATTCACTGGGTGTAATAATGGAGGCGTCGATGTAGGGCTCTTCCACGCGTTCAATGTCTCCGGCATCCGGGAAATCCGAGGGATTGTCTACCGTCAGGACCGTACCGTCACGGGTAATCACCCGGTATTCCACGTTGGGCACAGTGGTGATAATGTTAATTCCGTACTCGCGCTCCAGGCGTTCCTGACTGATCTCCATGTGAAGCAGACCCAAAAATCCGCAGCGAAATCCGAATCCCAGGGCCGCAGATGTTTCGGGTTCAAATCGCAGGGACGCATCGTTCAGACGAAGCTTTTCAAGGGCTTCCTTTAATTCTTCGTAATCGTCACTGTTGGAAGGGTAAATTCCGCTGAAAACCATGGGTTTGGCTTCTTTGTAACCCGGCAGCGGTTCTTTGGCCGGCCGGTTGGCCGTCATAATGGTATCCCCGACTTTTGTATCGGCAACTTCTTTCACCCCGGCAATCACGTAGCCGACTTCCCCGGTATTCAGGCATTTTTGCGGAATTCTCTTAAGCCGAAGGACTCCCACCTCCTGAACTTCAAATTCTTTTTGAGTGGAAAAAAATCGAATCGAATCCCCGGCGCATATTTTCCCGTCGACTACCCGGACGTAGGCCACGGCACCGCGGTAGCTGTCGAAGGCAGAGTCGAAAATAAGGGCTCTCAGCGGCGCGTCGGGATCGCCGCTGGGGGGTGGAATTTCTTGGACGATCTTCTCCAGAATCGGCTCAATGCCAAGGCCCTCTTTTGCCGAAGCCAGCAAAATGTCGTCGGGACTTCCGCCCAACAGGTCCAAAATCTGTTGCTTGATTTCTTCCGGACGGGCGCTGGGCAGATCGATTTTATTAATGATGGGGATAATGACCAGATTGTGTTCAAGAGCCTGGTACAGGTTGCTCATGGTCTGAGCCTCAATGCCCTGAGAGGCGTCGACCACCAGGAGTGCCCCCTCACAGGCGGCGAGGCTTCGGGAAACCTCATACGAAAAATCCACGTGTCCGGGTGTGTCGATGAGATTCAGGATGTAGGCCTGTTTGTTTTTGGCCTGGTAATGCATGGTAATGGCATGGGCTTTAATGGTGATTCCCTTTTCCCGCTCCAAATCCATGTTGTCCAGAACCTGATTCATCATCTGCCGGGAGGACAGTGTGTGAGTGACTTCCAGTAACCGGTCAGCCAGGGTGGATTTCCCGTGGTCGATGTGGGCAATAATAGAAAAATTTCGAATATGTGCTTGGCTCATAACCTCTTCAAATTCATTCAAATTCAGCTAAAAAATATAATCATTTATCAGCGCCAATTCAACACTTTTTGTGGAAATGGCCAGTAAAATCAATGGAAACAAAATTCTTTGCAGACAAATGAAAAAAATCTTATATTCTAAGAAAATTATTAACCCTCACCGGCAAAGGAGTTGGACATGAAGGATCCCCGGATTGATCGGTTTGCATCCATTATTGTGGATTATTCCCTGAAATTGAAACCGGGTGACAAGGTGCTGATCGAAGCGTTTGACGGCCCTGAGGCGCTCACGCTTGCCGTTTTTCGAAAGGCCGTGGAAAAGGGGGCAATTCCACTGGTTTCCTGGCGGAGCAACCGGGTTTTGCGCGAAGTGTTCCGCCAGGCAACGGAAGACAGTATGAAGCTTATCGGAGAAATTGAAGCGTTCCGCATGGAAAAAATGGATGCCTACGTCGGGATCCGCGGATCCGAAAACAGTACCGAATTCTCGGATGTTCCGGATGACAAAATGAAGCTTTACCAGAAATTCTGGCTAAAGCCGGTTCACCTGGACATTCGCGTTCCCAAAACACGCTGGGTGGTGATGCGTTACCCCACACCCGCTATGGCTCAGCAGGCCGGAATGAGCACGGAGGCCTTTGAGGATTTTTATTTTGATGTGTGCACGGTCGATTACGAGAAAATGTCCCGGGCCATGGATCCGCTGAAAAAGCGAATGGAAACAGTCGATCGGGTACACATTGTGGGCCCCGGAACGGATTTGCAGTTTTCAAAAAAAGGCATTCCCGTACTCAAGGGAGACGGTACGGCGAATCTCCCCGATGGCGAACTGTTCACGGCACCGGTCAGGGACTCGGTGAACGGCGTTCTTTCATACAACACGCCCTCCCTCTACCACGGATTTGTTTTTGAAAACATTCGTTTTGAATTCAAAAACGGGAAAATTGTAAAGGCAGAAGCCAATCATACGGAAAAAATCAATGAGCTTCTGGATTCCGATGAAGGAGCCCGCTATATCGGGGAATTCGCGCTGGGGGTCAATCCCAAGATTACCCGTCCGATGAAAGACACCCTCTTTGACGAGAAGATTGCCGGATCTTTTCACTTTACGCCGGGCGCCGCTTACGAAGAAGCCGATAACGGAAACCGGTCGGAAATACACTGGGACCTGGTGTGCATCCAGACACCGGAATATGGCGGAGGCGAAATCTACTTCGACGGGGAGCTGATTCGAAAGGACGGCCGGTTTGTCCCTGACGATTTGCAGGGGCTGAATCCTGAAAATCTGGCGGCACAATGACAAAAATCGGAATTATTTCGGATACACACGGAGGCCTGTGCCCGGATATTTTCAGGCAATTTGAAGGTGTTCAGGCCATTCTTCATGCAGGAGATATTGGTAACGAAGATGTTTTAATTGAGCTGGAGGCCATTGCCCCGGTTTATGCGGTTCGGGGAAATGTGGATTTTTTCGGGACGGCCCGGATGCTTCCGCGAAAGCGAATTGAAACATTCGAGGGCGTGCGTTTTGGAATGGTTCACGGGGACCGATTTGAGCGGACATCGATTTATGACCAGCTCATTCCCTATTTCGCAAAGGATCATGTAGATGTTATTGTGTTTGGTCACACCCATGAAAAGACCATCAAAAAAGAAGGGAATGTGTGGCTCATTAACCCCGGAGCCGCTGACCCGCGTCAAAATCGGGAGTGCAACTACGCGATTGTGGTGGATGTGCATGCCGGGAAGATTTTGAAAATACATGACCTCAAACTTCGTAAGGTTGAAATCAACGACTACTGGTTTGATGAAGATGACATTTAGGCCAGGCATCCCGGGTACGGGTGAATTTTCGGTTTGCCTTAATAATTGATTAAATATTCGTTGGTTTCCCAATCCCGGATGAGCTTGTTGTAGGCCTGAATAATGTCGTGATGCGTCAGAATTCCCACAATCTCGCGGTCGCTTTCTGACTTAACAACGGGAATGTTTTCAATATTGTATTTTTCAATTTTCCGAATCGCCAGCGAAACAGGATCATTCTCCAGAATAGTGGGAACAGGCATGGTGAGGTCTCTTGCAATGAGTAAATCGACCAACTCGGTATCCACCAGCGCTTCCCGCACATCTTTTAATGAAATAATTCCAAGCAGTTTATTGTTGTTGTCCACAACAAATACATCCCCGTATTTGGCATTTAAAAGCACCTTCAGAAGTTCCCGAAAGGTCATGTTATGATTGACCTGATCGAAATCGCTTTTCATCAATTCCTTGACTTTGATCTTGGAAAGAAGGTCCATCTCACCGCGTTTGGTTACATCAATCCCCATGTGCAACAGCTCAAGACTGTGCACATTCATTTTTGTGTAGTAGATGGTCACCAGATATGAAATGACCGATACCAGCATCAGGGGCAAAATAAATTTGTAATCGTTTGTGACCTCGAAAACCAACATGATGGCCGTTAACGGAATCGAATTAAATCCGGCCAAAACCCCGCCCATTCCCACCAGAGCGAACGTTATGGGGTCAAGTGTGGTGTGAAAAATAAGATTCATAGTGGTTGCAAAAGAGGACCCCAGGAAGGCCCCAATGCTCATGGACGGTGTAAATGTTCCACCATACGCCCCGGCCGCCAAAAATAGGGCCAGAAAAAGAACCTGAAGAATCAACAGCATGGTCACATCAAAAAAGGAAATGCGATTATTGAAGACATCGTTCAAGGTTTCGTATCCAATTCCAAACAATTGGTAATAATGGATCAGAATAATGCCGAAGACGAGAGAAACGGGTATTATTTTCAGGAAAACATTCTTTGTGTGAAATTTTTTGCTAAAGACATCTTTTGACCACCCCTTAAACCACACGTAAAAGATGGATAACAAACCGGCCACCACTCCCAGCAAAAGGAAAAACAAATAGTCGTCCATGGAGCCCAATTCATAACTGGGTATATGGAAGATGCGGTTGTTTCCAAGCGTAGCCCGGGAAACCACATCGGCAAAAACCGAGGCAATAATGAGTGAGCTGAGAGCTCTGTTTTTGAGATCGTTCAGCAGAATCACTTCGATTCCAAAAAACACCCCCGTAATCGGGGCATTGAAAACAGCGGCTATTGCGGCGCCCCCGCCGGCAGCCGTGTACATCATCATATCATTTCGATCAAAATTAAAAATCTGTGACATATAAGAGCCGATGCCGCTTCCAATCTTTGCCACCGGGCCTTCCGGGCCCAACGGCGCACCGGTTCCAATTGAAATGACTGAGCTAAGAAAATGGAAAAGCGTAACTTTTAGAGGAATGATTCCATTATTGACAATAATAGCGCGGATCACACTAACCACCCCCCTTTCGCGGGCTACATCCGGAAAGAGGCGTGTCAGGGTGGCTGTCAGAATTCCGCCAAGCACGGGAACAAAAATGATGAAGTACAGGCTTACATGGAAAAATGCCGTAAAATGTCGGGGTTCAAAAAATTGGCGTGTCTGTTCCAATAAATAGTGAAAAACCAGAGATCCCAGACCTGCCAGCACGCCCAATATCATCGAAATAATAACGTGAATAACATATCGGGAAATGTCCGTTCGAAAATAAAGCGCTCCAAATCGTTTTTGAAACGAAATTATTTCGTGAAGGGTGGTTTTCAGTTTTCCCAGTTGAATGGCCATTTCCTGATATGCTTTCCTGTTCCCAAAAGATCTAGTGTTTGTCCATTTTTACAAAAGTACGAAATCCATTTGTTTTTTTCAATTAGAATTTTGAATCGGTTACAAATTTCGAATTCGCATCAGATCCTTGCGGCTGCCCATTAAAACCAGAACGTCCTTTTCGTTAATGGTGTAGTCTGCGTCGGGGGCAATGCGTTTCTCTTCTTCATTTTCTTCGATACGTTTGATTAACAGAATTTGAACCCGATAATTGTTGCGCAAATTCAACTGCCGCAGGCTTTTTCCCACAAACCGGTGGGGAGCAGGGATTTCAATCATAAAATAGTCGTCAACCACTTTTGTAAGATCGGACACCGCCAGAGAGGAATAGGCCCGTTCCAGTCCGAGCGTCAGTTCGCGCCGGGCCAGTTCCTTATTATAGGCATCAATCACATCCTGCCGGGACAGATACCCCACCAGCCGATTGTTTTGCTTGGGATCCACAACCGGTAATTCGCCAATGCGTAACTGCCCGAAGATTTTCATAACCGTATCCAGATTGGTTCCCGGCGTGACAAATTTTGGATTCGGTTCAATCAGATCATAAGCCACGATAACATTATTCAGGGCAGACGGATCATCCAGAATCGTTCGAATACTTTTCAGCGTGACGTAGCTGATGAAGTGATCGTCTTTGTCAACCACGTAGAATATTTCATGGTCGCTGTTCATGACAAGCGGAATAATCTGCCGAAAAGAGGTGTTGGGCAGCAATTTGTCACAATCCGATTTACACACATCATCCACCGTTAAGGATTTTAGGACGTTGATCTCTTTCCCTTTAAACAGGTTGATGCCGCGCCGAACCAGTTTTAGTGTGTAAATGGATTCGGGCTGGATTCGGGTTGTAAAGGTAACGGAAATAATGGTGGCGATCATTAGGGGCAGAATAATGGTGTAATCGTTTGTCATTTCAAAAATTATGATAATGGAAGTAATGGGGGCATGCGTGACCGCTCCAACAAAGGCACCCATTCCAACCATCGAATAGGCGCCCGATGTCGCAGTCATTCCGGGGAAAATCTGGTGAACCACGGTACCCACGGCCCCTCCCAGCATGGCCCCCATAAAAAGGGAAGGTGCAAAAATGCCTCCCGATCCCCCCGAGCCCAGTGTGAAGGACGTGGCGATAATCTTGAGTAAGAGCAAAATGAGCAGAAATTCCCAGGACATGGTGCCGGTGAGAGCTTCGTTGATGCCCGCATAGCCCACGCCGTAAATCGCCGGATAAAAGATCCCCATGCCACCGACCAGGAGGCCCCCGATAGCGGGTTTGGTGAAATCGGGAAATTTCCAGCGATCGAAGTAGTCCTCCAGTGAATAAAGGGACTTAATGAAAATAAGCCCGGCAATCCCGGCAAGCAGTCCCATTCCGGCGTAGAAAAAGAGTTCCCACGGTGAAACCAGAGAATATTTGGGTACGATAAATGCAGGAAAGTCTCCCAGATAGTGACGCGAAACCACGGTGGACGTAACGGAAGCAATAACAATGGGGCTGAATTGCATAACGCCGAAATCGCCGAAAATAATTTCAATTGCAAAAAGAGCCCCTGCCACCGGTGCATTAAAAGCGGCGGCAATTCCACCCGCTGCACCCGCTGCCACCAGAGTTCGCAATTTTTCCGGCGAGAGCTGAAACCACTGCCCGATGGTGGACCCGATGGCGGACCCGATTTGAACGATCGGGCCTTCACGACCGGAGGAGCCTCCCGAACCGATACAAATAGAGCTGGCAATGATCTTTGCCAGAACCACCCGCGGGCGAATCATGCCGTTTCTGAGAATGATGCTCTCCATCACCTCAGGTACCCCGTGACCCTTTACTTCCTGCGAAAAAAATGTAACAATAGGACCGACAATGAGACCGCCAATCGCGGGCATAAGCAATTTTTGGTACCACGGCAGATTGGCCACCATCTCCAGAGCGTAATGGGCGTGTCCTGTGGAAATGATCTGAATCAGGTGAATCAAATATCGTAAGCCGAGAGCTCCATACCCCGTAATGAGTCCGATTACAACGGCGAGAAGAACCATAAAGGTATGTTCGGCACTCTTGAGCTTATCAAGAATGTTGGTCAACACACGGAGAACGTTATCAGAATCGTAGATATCCTGTTGCTGAGATGTTTGCATATCAACCCGGTCTCGTAATTTAATTTGACAAAATGGCTAAGGAAAACATTCTCTCATTTCTATGATTTTTAAAAATTTAAATATACAGAATTTAATTGAAATTTTCAAGTACGAAATTCAGGAATCACTAATTTCACTAATTTTAGTATTTTGTACGCTATAAAATTCTCCCGGAACGTGATGAAAATAATAGCAGATAAAGCCCCTTTACGGTACGGAGCCGATTTTTCTTGGCATTTTTAAAGGAATTATTCTATTTTAAAATAGGACAAAAGCGGTCGCATAAAAGTGAGGATGATATGCTTCGTTTATCGAAAAAAACGGAATATGCATTAATTGCTCTGAAAGAAATTGCCCTGAACTCAGGTGTAAATGTAACTACGGTGCGGGAGATTTCAGAGAGCCACCAAATTCCCCGGGATTTGTTAGCCAAAATTTTGCAATCCCTCAAGCGTGAAAAAATCGTTCGCTCCGTTCAGGGAGCAAAAGGGGGCTACAGTTTGAGCACCCCAATCGACGAAATTACCCTGCTTCGACTGATCGAAATTCTGGAAGGCCCTGCCGGATTGATTGAATGTGCTATTCCGGACAGTAAACATTGTAAAAAAGCCGAGGTCTGTTCCATTCGCGATCAATTATTGAAGTTGAATGACCAGATGTTGGCCCTGCTGCAAGGAACCACGTTGCGGCAGTTTCTTTTTAACGGATTATCCGTGGCCGTGAATTAAAAAAGAAACCGCCCCGATCGGAGAAGGCGGTTTGGGATTTTAAAATGAAAGAAGGGTTGTCATTTTTTTGACAACCCTTCTTTTTGTTAAAGAAATCAGCGTTTGTTATTTTTTCGAACCCGTGCGGATGAGGAGTGAGATGAGCTTCTCGACCGGGAATAGGATGAAAATCCCGTTCGGCGCCCGATAACCCGGGAATAGCTCGGAAATGAGGATTCTGTCGCCGGTGATTCCAAAAGAGTGCCGGTCTGCCGGGAGGCTCTTGTCCGCTCATACAGAAACGGACTTCTGGGAACCAGGGGCGGGGTTTTAATGTCGGGAATCACATCATTGATAAACACCTTCATCGGCTTTACGCGCATGGAAAGCGCACCCCTTTTGGCAGGGAGGGCGTCCCGGACGGTTTGATGTTTTATCGAGACGGTTTCCCATTCCACTTCCGGATGGATGAAATCTTCAGCAGCCATTGGAATGGTTTGCGTTCGAGTCTGCTTGCGAATGCGTGATTTTGATGGACGGTTTCCCGATGCCCGCCGATTGGGCGAGGCTCCCCAGACGGGTTCTTTGAACACGATTTTCTCGCCATTCAAATTTTGAAAGGCGAAAAAATCAAAGGGCGTGTACCATCCAAAATAAGGATTGTACCACCCATAGGGTGAAAATCCGTAGCCGGCAAGGGAATAAGGTGTTCCGTATCCCATTGCCAGCAGATAGTAATAATTGGACATCCCGTAAAACGATTCATCCCAATAGGGTGAAAACATGTCGAGTGAGTTGGCCCACCCCGGCCCAAGGAAATGGTAGTTTGCAAATGCACTGTTTGCAGCCGGAGCGTGTTCAATAATACCAATATGCGTGACGTCTTTTTTTGCAAAGATTTCATGGAATCCTTTGGGACGCGTGTAACAGCCCGTAAGCAGAAAAACGCCCAAAAGGATCACCATCCCCAGCCCAGGAAGAAGTTTTCGATTGTTCATTTTCTTCCACTCCAAATTCTAAGGTTCTAAAATCTAAAAGCCGCTGTGAAAAGCACTTTATCCGCGGTAATGTTTTCCACGTATTTGCTTGTTGTGTGCTTCCACCAGCCATGAACCCAGGCAAAATCAAACGTGTATTGGCGATCAATAATAAAACCAAAGCCTGCGGTGAGAAATTGCCTGTTTGTATACGCACTGCCTGTTGCGTAAGGCTGCGGGTAAACCATGTAGCCTCCGCGCAGTTTTAAACCGGTAAACGGAATGGTCAATTCCGCTCCCCCGCGAAGCCTGACGGTTTCACGATAGGTTTTCATCAGATTTTCATTTTGAGCAACGAGGCTGTCGGGGGATTTAAAACGAATTTGCGACCAGTCGTTGTATTCGGCATCACCGGAGAGAATCAGCAACGGGAGTTTAAGTGCCACACCCCCGGAAAAGCGGTACGGCCGTTGAATCTTGTATTCGTAGTATCCCCGATCCACCGGGTCCTCCTGAATGGTTCCGTCGTCAAAAACAATCCGGTGATTCTGATGGTACCAGTCTTCTTTCGCAAGAATCGTGAGGGGGGTAGAAATGGTACCGCCAATATTCAGAAAATGACCGAGTGTAAACAAGCCGGCCAGTTTCAGATTCGTTCCGCTGAATTTTGTGTGAATCTGATCGTGTGCCAGGGTGTTCGTATTAAATGTCCAGAGGTCCAGGGCGTCCCATTCGTAGTAATTCCAATTGTAGTTGTCGTCGCCGCGCCAAAAGTTAACCGCACCCCCTACATAAAAATTGGGTGAGAGCTGCACGGCTCCGGAAATGGTCCAGTAGCCCAGATAGCCTGATTCCAGTTCATCTCCGATATCGTACACGGAATCGCCGGGTGTATTAATGAATTCCTTGGAATTAAAGACGCCGTCAAAGTTCTGGGTTCGGTTGTAGCCCACGGCAAAAACCAAACTCCCCCGATAGGTAGGGATGGGAAAAACAACGCCCCCCGCATTTAATCGGGAAAAATGGCCCTTATCTGTGGTGGTGATGGGACCCAGGGTAACCTTATTGACCAGGCCGTACCGGGACAAAGACCCGTACCATTCGATCTTTTTGATCAATCCCAGCCCGGCAGGATTCCAGTGAGTAGCCGAATAGTCATCAGCCACCCCGATAAAAGCACCTCCCATGCCAAGTGCCCGGGCGCCTACCCCAAATTCCTGTCCCTGCAGGGGAACAATGTCCTGGGCAGAACTAGTCCCGATCCAAATTCCAAATAGGAGTGTGAAAGCAAGATTTATTCGAAAGACGCGTGTCCACATAAATTCCTCCGCTGTTCGTTTCTGGTTTGTCCTTTTCCTATTTCCGCTCGCGAGTTGACCGACTCTTGGATGAAGAAGACCGCGGGGCCGGCGCAGCCGGACGACTTCTGGGCGCCGGACGCGAGTAGCTGGGGCGGCTGGATGAGCTGCTGCGTCTGCGAATTACCGGCTCTGAATGTCTCACCGGCGGCCGGTACACGCGCATCCGCGTGGACGAAGCAGATGAATGAGAAGAGTTCGACCGTCTGATTACGCGAATACGGCTGTCGTGTGCGGGTTTTCGGATGCTTCGGGATCGATTTATGGCCGGGCGTTTTGTCCGACGCGCCTCTGACCGCCTGACGTAAATTTTTCGGGATCGTTTTTCCGCTTGAATCGCGGTTTTGCGTGTGCGTTTCGGATGCCGAACCAGAATGCGTTCCCCGTTTTTGTTGTAGCGCTTCGCCTTTCTGATACGTGTAATCTCTGTTCTTTCAGTTCGTTTGGTTTTTTCAATACGAACGGCGTCCGATGGGTATTGAGTACCTGCAGGGGCCTGTTTCCGAACGCGAACAGGATTGGGCTCCAGTCCGTTTCGACGCCGATCCGGTCGGTGCACGGGTTTGTTGAATCCGGCTGAAAGACCTCCACTCGCTCCTCCACCGGCCACAACCGGAGCATCAATGAGGCCTCCCCGGCGTCCGGAATCCAACCCCTCCCGGCGCTTGAATGGCCGGCTTCTGAGCTCACGTTGTTCATACGTGTACGTTGAGTACCACCACCAATCTACGCCACCGCCCCATCCGTCGTACCAGTAGTAGCGATACGGATTATACCAGGGGGCCAGGCTCCAACGGTAAAATGGGGTTGAATAGCGCCAATCCCACAAGAACGGATCGTAATAATAGGGAGAACCAAATGTGACCGAAAAATAGAATCCGTTGTAGTAAGGGGGGTAATAGGGATAGTCGAAATACCAATCCCCATACCAGGTGTTCGGCCAATAGGGCGGACCATAAGGGTAAGTGGGAGCATAGTAATTGTAAATGTTGGTTGTTCCCGGCTGTTGATTATTCGATTGTTGATTGTCGTATTCGGTTTCCTGCTGATTATCGTCGACGTAAACAGTGTCGGTTTCGGCCGGATTTTCCTGCTGCTCGGAATAGGATTGCCCGGAATTCTGGTATGTGCCCTGGTCACTCTTGGAGGCCGTGTACGATTCCTCTGTTGCGGAATAATTCTGCAACTGTGTGTAACAGCCACCCAGGAAGCTTCCAACAAAAAGGGTCAGGCCAAGAATAAACAATTTTTTTGAGATTTTATTCATACGCGCCTCCTTCCCTGAAAAGGGGGATATTGAAATCTGGGGATAAATCACCTATTATTATTTACAAGCAAAAAAGAATAAATGTTCCAAATAGTTTTGATTTTTTCTATTTTAGCGACAGGAAGCTTTCCACACCCCGTTTTGGGCGCTGCGCTATAAATTCGTCAGGATCGGGAAAACCGACCGGTAAAATAACCTGCAAATCCCATTCCAAATCCACCTCTAGTACCTGGGAAATGGCGCGTTTTCGGGACGGTGTGTAGGGAACGGTTCCAAGCTGCGCATTCGTAACGGCCAACAAAAACCAGCCCACGGCGATCCAGAGGGACTCCTTGTAATAGGGCGATTTTTTCAGGCCGAAAACACACACCAGATAGGGTGCATCTGTCAGGAAAGGCTTTTGCGGCCCAATGCCCTGTTCCTGGAAAAAGGCCTTCATCCAATCGGGGGCACGCCTGTGAAAATCGTTTTCGGCATCCTCCGCAATCCGGCGGATTTCTTTCCGCGTGGATTCGTCTCTGACCAGAATGACCTTCCACGGTTGGCGGTTGGCTCCGGACGGGGCGTATCTGAAAACATCCAGCAATTTCAACATGGTTTTCAGAGGAATATCCTGTTGAAGAAAGTGTCGGCGTGTGCGTCTCTTTTGAACCACATCCCAGAATTCGCTCATTTGACCCTCAATGAATTTTCAAATGCAATTTAAAAAAAATAGGCTCTCGTTGGGTTAAGGAACCCCCGGTCGTTGAGCGGAGTCGAAACGAGCGGGGGAAGATCGTCTTTCAGGCTCCTTTCGTCACTTCGATAGGCTCAGTGTAAACTCTTATCTTGGAGTGGTTTCTCCATAGGGTTAAAAACGGGTAACCGAACGTATGAAATAAACCACTAAACTTCGGAAGTGCTCCGTTTCTCTTTTCCTTCCATGAGCAATTCCTGCTTCAGGAATTGCCCCGTATACGATTTTCCGTTTGCGGCCACGTCTTCGGGTGTGCCCGTTGCCACGACGGTTCCTCCGGCATCGCCTCCCTCGGGGCCCAAATCAATAATGTAATCCGCCGTTTTAATCACATCCAGGTTGTGTTCAATGACAATAACGGTATTCCCTTTGTCCACCAGGCGGTTTAGCACGGTGAGCAGCATTTTCACATCTTCAAAATGAAGGCCCGTAGTCGGTTCGTCCAGAATGTAGAGGGTTCGGCCGGTTGCAATTTTGGAAAGCTCTGTGGAAAGCTTCACGCGCTGCGCCTCACCGCCGGAGAGGGTTGTGGCCGGTTGTCCCAGGCGGATGTAACCAAGTCCCACATCGTAGAGGGTTTTCAATTTTCGATGAATAATCGGGATGTTTTTAAAAAATTCCATGGCTTCGTGTACGGTCATGTCCAGAATATCGGCAATGGATTTGCCCCGGTAGGCAATTTCCAGTGTTTCCCGATTGTAGCGTTTCCCCTTACACACCTCGCATGTGACGTACACATCGGGCAAAAAGTGCATCTCAATTTTAATGATGCCGTCACCCTGACAGGCCTCGCAGCGGCCGCCCTTCACATTAAAACTGAATCGTCCGGGCTTGTAGCCGCGGATCTTCGATTCGGGGAGCTGAGAAAATAATTCCCGAATGGGGGTGAACACCCCGGTGTACGTGGCCGGATTCGAACGCGGCGTTCGGCCGATAGGTGACTGATCGATGTCAATCACCTTGTCGATGTTTTCCAGTCCTCTGATGGAATCGTAAGGGAGCGGACTGTCCTTGCTGTAGTAGAGGTTTCTTTTCAGAGCCGGGTAAAGGGTTTCATTGATCAGCGTACTTTTCCCTGATCCGGAAACGCCGGTGACACAAATGAACGTTCCCAGCGGAAATTTCACGGTAATGGATTTCAGATTATTCCCGCGGGCACCGATTAATTCGATAAACCTGCCGGTGCCGGTACGGCGGGTTCGGGGGGTCGGAATAAACCGGATCCCCGCCAGATATTGCCCCGTCAGGGACTGTGGGTTGGCTTTTACTTGCTGGGGTGTCCCCAAAGCTACCACCTCGCCTCCGTTTTCCCCGGCACCCGGGCCGAGGTCGACCACGAAGTCGGCATGTTCGATGGTTTCACGGTCGTGTTCCACCACCACGACGGTGTTACCCAGGTCGCGCAGGCGCTCCAGCGTGTGAATCAGCCGGAGATTATCCCGCTGGTGGAGGCCAATGCTCGGTTCGTCCAAAATGTAAAGCACCCCTACCAATTGAGAACCGATCTGGGTGGCCAGCCGGATACGCTGGGCTTCTCCCCCGGAAAGTGTACTGGCCGTTCGATCCAGTGTCAGGTAATCCAGCCCCACGTTGATCAAAAAGTGCAGGCGTGCCCGGATTTCTTTCACGATTTGATGAGCGATCTGTTCTTCACGCTCCGACAAGTCCAGTGTTTCAAAGAAATGATTGGCTTCCTTAACAGACATCTTTGTGAGGGCGTGAATGGTGAACCCCTTTATTTTGATCGCCAGGCTTTCGGGTTTAAGGCGGGCGCCCCCGCAGGCGGGACAGGTCTTAATATTCATGTAGCCTTCAATCCATTCCCGAACCGATGCGGAGTGAGTCTGGTTGTAGCGCCGTTTCAGGTTTGGGATGACCCCTTCGAACTTGGTCTGGAATTCGGCCCGGATTTTCCCGTGGGTGCTGCGGTAGTTCACATCAATTTCCTCGTCCGAGCCATAAAGAATGATCTGCCGGAGGGCTTCGGGAAGCGCTTCCCAGGGGGTATCCATGCTGAAGCCGTAATGTTTGGCAAGCGATTTTAAATGGGTAAAATACCACCCCTCTTTGGCCTGTCCCCAGGGCTCAATAGCCCCCTGGTTGAGTGACTTTTTGGGATTGGGGACCACCAGGTCCGGGTCAATTTCCATAATGGTTCCCAGACCGTTGCAAACCGGGCAGGCGCCGTAAGGGCTGTTGAACGAAAACATACGCGGGCTGATTTCCTCGTAGCTCACGCCGCAATCCACGCAGGCAAAGTGCTCACTGAAGAGATGGTCCCCGCCATCCAATTCGTTTACCACCACCAGCCCCGATGCCAGTCCCAGCGCTGTTTCCACCGAGTCAGTCAATCGGTGGGTAATGTGCGGCTGCACCACAAGCCGGTCGACCACGACATCCACGTTGTGTTTCTGGTTTTTGTTCAATTTGATTTTCTGGGAAACGTCCAGGATTTGGCCGTCTACCCGAATGCGAACGTACCCCTGTTTCTGGACGGTCTCAAAAACATCCCGGAATTCACCCTTCCGGCCCCGCACAATGGGCGCCATAATTTGAATTTTCTTCCCTTCAGGCAGTTGCAGAACGGAATCCACAATTTGCTGAGGTGTTTGCCGCTGGATGCGTTTGCCGCATTTGTAACAGTACGGAATGCCAATTCGTGCAAACAGCAGACGCAGGTAGTCGTAAATCTCGGTCACCGTTCCAACCGTGGAGCGGGGATTCTTGCTGGCCGTACGCTGCTCAATGGAAATGGCAGGTGAAAGCCCTTCAATATAATCCACATCCGGTTTTTCCATCAAACCCAGGAATTGACGGGCGTATGCCGAGAGCGACTCCACGTACCGGCGCTGGCCCTCAGCGTAGATGGTGTCAAAGGCCAGGGACGATTTTCCCGATCCCGACAGCCCCGTGATAACGATCAATTTATCCCGTGGGATGTCAACATCGATGTTTTTGAGATTGTGCTCGCGGGCACCTTTTATAAAAATGTGGTTGTTTTTTGTCATTACTGAAAATAATCAGGGTTCTTCGCAAAACTCACAACGGTAGAGTTTTTAATTGCTTTTTAGGAACAATTCCATCCACAACAGAAGTTTAATATTCAATTGCTGGAAATGCCCGAATTAAAAATTTCGGTTTTTCTGTTTTCAAATTGCGGTTCTTCAGAAAATAAATATAGCAGGGGCTCACTTTAATTGCAACTGTTTATTAAAAAGTCGGGTTAAATGAAAACGGGAATATTCAATTGATTGAAACAGGGAATTTTGGCAGGAAACTCCGGAATCCCTATTTCTGGAATAACTTCGCTTTCCTCTGTTGGAATAGGGTAAGACCAGGAGGGGAAGAGAGGAAAAAATTTCCAAAAAGATGTTGATTTTTCCAATTTTTTGTATTATTTTGAGAAATATTGCAATTTTGAATGTGTTTTTCTCTGTCGGTAGCGACGATTAAATAATTGGGTGAGTATCTTTCAAGTAAAAGGTAAGATTCGCACTATTTTTTTGGAATTGGGTTGGTTGCCTGGTCCCTCAGTTGTTCAATCCTTTTTGAACATTTCTGACCCTCTGCTGATTTTTTTCACTGTCTGCATGAAAAATAATGGTTCGGGAGGTTTGTTCAAATGAAATTTTTGCAAAAAAAAATATCCCTCGGATGGGGTGTTTCCATCATCCTGTTTATTTCTGCCATCATTCTTCTGATTTTAGATATCATAATCAAAAATATGGCCGTACGGCATCTTGATTTTCTGGCCAATCTTGCGTATCTGGATACAATTGTCCTTGGCATTTACATTGCAGGCATCACCGTCCTTGGTTTTTCAGGTGCTTTTATTTATCGCTATATTCGAAATAAATATAAAGCCGAACATTTGCTTCTCACATTTGTTACTGAAATTCTTCATAAAACAGGTTTCGATTACATTCGGGCGTTGGCTGAGCAATTCTGGAAGCATTTTCATATAGATGTGGTTGTTATCGGAAAACTGGTGGATTCCGAAAAACAGAAGATTCAGACACTCGTCGTTTTACAGGATGGAAAAATAGTCGAAAATTTTGAATTCGAATTGGAAGGTACCCCGTGTAAGGAGCTTGCCAAAGGGGTAGTCTGCGAATATCCTCAGGATATCCAATCGAATTTTCCCCAGGATGAGCGTCTTAAAAAATGGGGCGTTCAATCGGTTAAAGGGATCCCCATTCTGGATTCATCCCAAAAACCCGTCGGCATACTGGAATTGTTTCTTCGAAAACCCCTTAAGCGAACTGAAATTCTGGATGCGCTTTTCTATCTGGCTTCTGACCGCATTTCTGCAGAGTTGGAACGGATCGAAAGGGAAACAACCATTCTCGAGAAAGAAAAGCGGCTGAAGGATTTTAATGACATCCTGTTGCAGCTTTCAAAAATCGGCCGGCATAAAGAAGATTCGCTTTCTTCCATATTTCAGGAAATAACCGAAGCCGATGCCAGAGCACTACAGGTAGAGCGTGTGGGCATTTGGCTTTTTGTTGAGGAAGGGCAGAAGATTCAATGTGTGGATCTTTATGAACGAAGCAAAGAGATTCACTCGTCCGGAAAAGAACTTTTCGTACATGAATATCCCGCCTATTTTGAGGCTCTGAAAAAAGAACTTCTTATTGCCGCTTCGGATGCTCACAAGGATCCCCGAACGCGGGAATTTTCGTCGTCTTACCTTTCTCCAATAGGAATATCTTCCATGCTGGACGTTCCCATTCGAAAAGGAGGGGAAATAATCGGAGTTCTTTGCCACGAACAGATTGGTTCACCCCGCCAGTGGACAGAGGAAGAACGGAGTTTTGTTCTCTCAATGGCCGATTTTATTGCCCAATCCATTGAATTTCACCAGCGAATGGAGGTGGAAAAAAGCCTCAAGCAGACCCAGGATAAATTATCAAATATTCTTTATACGGTGAGTGATGGAATTATAAGTGTAAATCGGGAAAATAAAATCATTGTTTTTAATAAGGGAGCCGAAAGAATATTTGGCTATGATCATACGGAAATGCTGGGAAAGGATATCCGATCTCTTGTGCCGGACACATTGAAGGAAAAGGTGCTGCGTGTTCTTGGAAGTATCTTTCAGGGCGACGCATCCACCCCGCTTTTGAAAAAACAGTTTGAGGTCCAGGGGCGCCGGAAAAACGGTGATATCTTTCCGATTGAAATATCGGTTTCAAAATTGGTAATGGGGGATGAAATCATTATTACAGCTGTTTTGCGGGATATTTCCGAGCGGAAACGAATTGAAAGCCAGCTCAGAAAATTATCGCAAGTGGTGGAACAAAGTCCTCTCTCCGTGATGATTACGGACAGGGCGGGGACGATTGAATATGTTAATCCTGCCTTTACCCAGATTACGGGCTACTCTGCAGAGGAGGTTATTGGGAAAAATCCAAAAATCCTTCAATCCGGGAAAACCACTCCCAATATATACAAGACCATGTGGGATAGGGTTGCTTCGGGAGAGATCTGGCAGGGGGAGTTGCTGGATCGGAAAAAGAGCGGACAGGAGTATTGGGCTCTTTCACTTATTTCCCCGATCAAAAATAAGGACGGGCTTATTACCCATTATCTGGGGATTCAGGAAGACATTACCCGGCAGAAAAAACTGGAAGAGCAGCTCTTTCAGGCCCAAAAAATGGAATCAATCGGGCGATTGGCCGGGGGAGTGGCTCATGATTTTAACAATCTCCTAACGCCTATTCTGGCCTACTCCCAATTTTTAATCCCGGAGTTTTCGGAAGGCGATCCCATACGCGAAGACCTGGAACAAATCAGAAATGCCGGTGAGCGGGCGGCGCGCCTGACGCGGCAGTTACTGGCGTTCAGCCGTAAGCAAATCCTAAAGCTTGAGGTGCTCAACATCAACGAAATTGTCGGCGAATCCGAAAAAATGTTCCGGCGAGTAATTGGAGAGGATATTGATTTTGTCACGATTCTGGATCCCGAACTGGGTTTTACAAAAATCGACCCCGGGCAATTTGAACAGATTCTGATGAATTTGATTATTAATGCCCGGGATGCAATGCCTCAGGGCGGGAAAATTATCCTGGAAACCCTTAATGTGGAACTGGATGAAAACTACACCCAGCAGCACGCCCAGGTCCATCCCGGATCCTACGTAATGCTGGGGGTTAGCGACAACGGCATGGGCATGGACGCCGAAACGCAGGCCCGGATTTTTGAACCCTTTTTTACCACCAAAGAAAAGGGGAAGGGTACCGGGTTGGGGTTGGCAACGGTCTACGGAATTGTTAAACAGAGCGGAGGATATATCTGGGTTTACAGCGAGCCCGGCAAGGGAACGACGTTCAAGATTTATTTTCCGCGGGTTCGTGAAGACGCCAGTGAATTTCCGGCAAAAGAGATTCTGATTGACACGTTTCAGGGAAATGAGAATATTCTGGTGGTGGAAGATGAAGAAGTGGTCCGGCGTTCGGCCATTAAAATCTTGACAAAATATGGTTACAATGTGTTTGAAGCGTCCAATGCGGGTGAGGCACTCCTGATTGCCGAACAACTTGATGAACCCATTCATTTGCTCTTAACCGACGTTATCATGCCCAAAATGAGTGGCGTTCAGCTGGCAAGCCGGCTAATGGAACTTCAGCCTCAGATGGCCGTGCTTTATATGTCGGGCTACACCGATAATGCCATTGTTCACCATGGGGTACTGGATTCCGATAAAGAATTCCTGGAAAAGCCGTTTACTCCGGAAACGCTCACCCGGAAGGTGCGGGAGGTCTTGGAGAAAAAGCGGCTTTCGGGGCAGAACACGAAAAATAAGTAAAAAAGCGCACCCGGATGAAGATGAGCGGTACCGGAGGCCGACCCGGGAAGAGAATCTCCATAAGATTGCCGTAATTTATCATGGTGATCCCTCAAAAACTTGTTGACTTTTTCTTGAAAAAGTTGTAGGTTTGAACAAAGGTTTTTGCTGTGAATGACCTGAAAGAGGAGGTAAGCCATGAAGAAACAAAGCATTTTGTTGGGTTTGGTTGTTTTTGTGCTTTTGGCGGCCGGTTCCGTTTTTGCTCAGAACACGGTACAGGAGTGGATTGCCAAAGGAGACACGGCCTACAAACATTTTGATGACAAAGCGGCTCTTGAGGCGTTTCAACATGCAGTTAAGCTGGATCCGAAAAATTATGACGTTTTATGGCGCCTCAGCCGGACCTACCTGGACATTGGGGAACATCAACCCAAAGACAAGCAATTGGACTATTACAAAAAGGCACTCATGTTTGCTGACAGCGCAATTCATGTCAATCCGAATGGCGATGAAGGCTACCTGAGACGCGCCATTGCCAATGGAAAAATCTCCTTGTTTAAAGGGGTTTTCAAGTCCATTGGATTGGTTAAAAAGGTAAGGGCCGATTGTGAGAAGGCGATTCAACTCAATCCCAAAAATGATGTGGCCTACTACGTTCTGGCGCGTGCCCATCAGGAGGTGGCTCGAAAACCGAAATTCTTCCGCGGACCCCTGGGATTGGGTTGGGCCAGTCGAAAAGAATCGAAAAAACTCTTTGAAAAAGCGCTGGCTCTGCATCCCACATTCATCATGTTTAACTTGGATTATGCCCGCCTTTTAGTCGAAATGAAACAATACGACCAGGCCAAAAAAATTCTCAAGAAGATTCCAACTCTCCCCCGCGAAGATGAAGACGATCCGCAATACAGAAAAGAAGCTGCGGCCCTGTTGAAAAAGATAGAGAACAAATAGCCGTTTTTTTTCACGAAGTCCCCGGCACGTCCAAAGTACCGGGGATTTATTTTTTAAATTATTTTCTTTTCCTCTTGATTTTTTCCTCTGGATTTCTTACACTATTTGCTAACCTACCAGGGTAAATTTAGAGAAAATGGGTGACGGATTATTTCACCCTGAAATCACTCAAAAAATACCCTGTTTTCTTCTGCATCACATTCATTATAACCGGGAGTACAGCAATGTATATTTGGGGCCTTCACATTATCGATTGGTTGGTGATTATTGGCTATTTTGTGGGAATGGTTTACATCGGCAAATGGGCCAGTAAGAAGGTTGTAAATACAATGGATTTTTATCAGGGGGGGCGCAGTTTCGGCAAAATTCTTTTTTCATTCTTGAATTTCGGGAATATCACCAGCTCGGATCAGGCCGTTGGTGTCACGCGCGAAATTTACAGAGAGGGGATGTCAGGGCTGTGGTTCCAGAATATTGTTTTATTTATTACGCCGTTTTATTGGTTTAAATCCATTCTTCAACGCCGTGCCCGGTACATTGCCGCCGGTGATATTTACATTCATCGTTTCGAAAGCAAATTTCTGGGAGGCCTCTACGCTTTTTACATTTTGATGATGGCCATGTATGGCGGCTCAATGGGGTACCTGCTTACCGGAAAAACCATGCAGGCGCTTATGGTAAAACCTCCCTCGGAATATACGCTCGCCGAAAAACAAAGTGTGGCTGACTTTAAGGAATTTAAGGCCCTGGAGCAGAAACAGTCCTTCCAGAAATTAACCCCGGCCGAACAACAGCGCTATAATTATTTATTGGAACGTAAAAAGCGAAACGAAATTCACGGGTACATTTCCTATCTGCCATTGGTCGAATTCTACTTTCTTTATGGGGCCATTGTTGCCACCTACACCATTTTGGGGGGGCTTTTTGCGGCCGTTGTCACCGACGTGATTCAGGGCCTTCTCATTGTGTTCCTCTCGCTTATTTTGATTCCGGTGGGATTGGCCCACATTGGGGGATTTGCGGGACTTCATGCTCACGTTCCCGATTATCTGTTTGATTTATTCGGAGGGGCAGCCACCTCCCAATACACCTGGTATTTTGTTGCAGCCATGGCCACAGTCAATCTTGTGGGGTTACCTCCCTCGGATTTTACGACGGGAGGGTCGGCAAAGGATGACATGTCCGCTCGAATGGGCATGATGATCGGGTCCTTTTCCAAGCGTTTTATGATGATAGGCTGGGCACTTACCGGGCTAATCGGGATCGGACTTTACGCCGGGAAGCTTTCTGATCCGACCATGATTTGGGGGCGCATGACTCACGATTTGCTGGGGGTCGGATTAATTGGTTTGATGGTGGCTTCAATTATGGCGGCAAATATGTCGACGATTGATTCGCAAAGTCTGATGTGGTCCGCTGCCTTTACCAAGAATATTCTGCTGCCTATTAAGCAGAATATTACGGAAAAAACGCAGGTCATTGTGGGGCGTGCGGTTATTCTTGTGGTATTGCTGGCAAATGTCTATTTTGCCACCAAGGTAAACGATATTTTTGTGATGTTTCGGTATGTTCTTTCTATTGGAACCATCATTGGCCCTTCTTTGTGGCTGGTGTATTTCTGGCGGCGCTTAAACACAAAGGCCGTTGTAACTCAAATGCTGCTTTCTATTTTAATTACAGTGCTTCTCCCAAACGTGGTACCGACGTTTCGTTCGGCCACTCACAGTTCATACCTAACCCAACAGACGACCGCTAAAACTGTTCAGATTACCACAAAAGCAGTGGAAAAAGATGTTAAGGAAGGCCGGGCCAAATATGTGGGGCAAAAAATCAAGAAAACACAGATCATAAATCCAACGGCTCTTTTTTTTGAGAAAGTCGTTCGCGAAAATCCGGAGGATGAAACCTCTCCGCTGGTGGGGGTTGGGGCTTTCCGAACGGAGCTGTATTTGGTCTCCCTGATGGGGGTTCATTTGAAAAACATGACGCGTCCTCAGCTGGATACGATTTCATTTGCCTTTGATATTATCTTTCCCTTCATCATTCTCTTCTTAATCGGATTCCTGTCCCGCCCGAATTCGGAAAAGGTGCTGCGTGAATTTTACGCACGCGTGCACACCCCCGCTGTGGCCGATAAAGAATTGGATGCCCGGCTGGTTCAGGAAGCCGTTGACAACCCGGAAATTGTGGAGCGGAAAAAGCTTTTCCCCGGCACGAGCTGGGAATTCTGGAAGCCCTCCGCCCTGGACATCTGGGGATTTGTGGCATCCTGGTTTGTGGTGGCCTTTATCATTTTTCTGTACTGGGTCCTGGTGCACATCGGAAGCTAAAATAAAAGGTGTTCTCCCACGAATGAACACGAATTTTCACGAAGAGACGAAATAAAGTTAAAATTTGTGTTAATTCGTGCAAATTCGTGGGAGATATTTGGCCCACGAATGGACACGAATTTTTACGAAGAAAGGAATGGGGTTTAAATTCGCGGCAATTTGTGCAAATTCGTGGGAGATTTTCTTAATTCGACCCGGGCAATAATTCCTTGTTTTGAAATTATTTGTTGCACGATCTGTATTTTTAAATTATATTAGTTCTTAGTTCATCTTCTCTTTAAATACACGCTTCAATCTTTATTTCCACCTCTCGATTTCGTGCTTTGGGGAAAGATAAGCGATTATTTAATCGATTCCTTAACCCATGTGTTTGTGAGACGTCCATGATTTCCATTCTCCTGATATCCATTCTTTTTCAGCTATTGGCTGTATATTTTGCTCTGAGGTTAATAAAAACCACCGGAAAGTTAAATGCCTGGCTGTTGCTGTCGCTGGCATTTGTTCTGATGGGGCTGCGCCGATTTTCCAGTCTGATTGGAACCTATTTTCCCCAAACGGAATTTTTGTTTGGACACGAGGTGGCCGAGTCCATCGGGCTGGTGATTTCGATTGTGGTTTTTGTCGGTGTCATTTTGATTGCCCGGCTCTTCCGGCAGGCCCAAGCGGATTCCGACCGGGCAAAAACAGCCGCACACGATTTGGCCATTTCAGAGGCCCGGTTTAAAAATCTTCTGTTAAATGTTCCCGCGGTAACCTACACCCTTCTTTTTAAAAAAAAGATTATTTTTCATTATATCTCTCCGGTTCTCCGCGAATGGACAGGAAAATCTCCGGAAGAGCTCTATGCGCGGCCATCGCTCTGGAAAAAATTGGTTCCATCGGACGATCAAAACCGGCTAAAAGAGTTGCTGATAGAAAGTTTTAAAACGGGACGGAAATTTACCAGTGAACATAAAATTCTGTCAAAATCCGGTGACTGGATTTGGGTACGAAATGAAGCCTTTCCGGATGTTCATCCACAAAGCAAACAAAAACAGCTTCACGGCATTCTGACCATCATTTCTCATCAAAAGGAATTCGAATTACGGATTAATCGATTAAATTCAATCCTCGAAACGGTTAACAGAATCAATCGTCTCATTGCAAAGGAAAAAGATATTTCCGCACTCCTCCGGAATATTTGTGAGATTCTCACGCGAACCCGGGGGTATTTTTCAACCTGGATCGCCTTGATTGATGAAACGGGAAAATTTACCGGGTTTGCAGAATCGGGAATCGGAGACTCTTTTCAAAAACTGACCGAGCAATTGAAAAACGGACACATTCCGCCCTGTATTCAGCGCGCGCAACAGGCATCGGAAGGGATTCTTATTGAAGATGTGGAAAGCTTTTGCCGCGATTGTCCCCTTTCGGACAGTTATCTCTCCCATTCGGTCTGGGTGGCCCCTCTTTTATATGAAGGGCAATTATTTGGATTTCTTGCTCTTGCCATTCAAAAAAATGTGGATCATCCCAGAGAGGAAAAGGTCCTCTGGGAGGAGATCGTTTCGGATATCTCCTACGGGCTTCATGAGCGTGAGCTTGAAGATAAAAGACGCTTGATGGAACAGGCCCTTCAGAAGAGTGAAGAGCGGTTTCGTTCCATCGTCGAAACCTCCCAGGAGGGTATTTTTATTGTGGATTCGGATTACCGGATTATCTACTGTAATCAGGAAATGGCGCACATATTGGAACGCCCGGAAGCGCAGATTCTGAACCATGATTTTCGGGAATTTTTGGATGCGGAAAGTATTCCCATTGTGGAAGACCGGTACCGCCGCCGCCAAAAGGGCGAAAAAATTCCCGCACGGTATCAATTCAAAATTATCCGAAAAAGCGGTGAAGTACGGTGGGTTGAAATCAGCGCAGCCGTCATTAACAGCGGCACGCCCCACGTCCAGACCATTGCAACCCTCCTGGACGTAACCGATCAGATCAAGCTTCAGCAGCAATTTCTGCAGGCTCAAAAAATGGAAGCTGTCGGACGGCTGGCCGGCGGAGTGGCTCACGATTTTAATAACATTCTGACGGCGATCAACGGGTATGCCCAGCTTTTGTTGAGTGAAATGGAACCGGAAAATCCCTTGCGGGAGGACGTGGAAGAAATCTACAAGTCAGGGAATCGCGCGGCGGCCCTGACCCACCAGCTCTTGGCGTTCAGCCGGCGGCAGGTTTTGGAACCTCAGATTCTTTCGCTGAATGATGTCATTCAGGGATCAAAGCGAATGATTCAGCGGATGATTGGTGAAGATGTTGAATTGGTTTTTCATCCCGATGAAAATCTCGGTACGGTCTATGTTGACCCGGGTCAGGTCGATCAAATCCTGCTCAATCTGGCAGTCAATGCCAGAGATGCCATGCCAGATGGGGGGCGGCTGATTGTTGAGACGAGCAACATTTCGTTAGCCGAGGCGTACACGGAGCGTCATGTCAGTGTGAAACCGGGCGACTACATTCTTCTGGCTATCACAGATACCGGTCAGGGCATGTCCAAAGAGATCATGGAACACATTTTTGAACCCTTTTTTACCACCAAAGAAAAGGACCGGGGGACCGGATTAGGGCTTTCCACGGTCTACGGAATTGTCAAACAAAGCGGGGGACACATCTGGGTGTACAGCGAACCCGGGAAGGGCACAACCTTTAAGATCTACTTTCCCCGGGTGGATGCTCCGCGCAACGCGGGTAAGAACGAGAGCGTTTCCGACCAGGCGCTGCGGGGCACGGAAACGATCCTGGTTGTGGAGGACGAAAAGAATGTCCTGGAGGTGGCTTCCCGAAGCCTCTCAAAATTGGGCTACACGGTTTTGACTGCCCCCAACGGAAAAGACGCCCTGAAAATTGCTCGTTCGTATCCGCGAAAAATCGATCTGATACTGACAGATGTGGTTATGCCGAATATGCCGGGAGACCAACTTATTCGGGAAATCCAAAAGTTTCGCTCCGACTTCCGGGTCCTGTTTATGTCCGGGTATCCGGACCGGGCCATTACCAAAAATGGTTTTTTGAAAAACGGACTATTTTTTATTCAAAAACCATTTACCCCGCAACGAATTGCCCGTAAGGTACGCGAAATCTTAAATCGGAAATAAAGGAAAGCGCCTTGTGCCACAACGGAATTGTCAGTACAAGAAACTGCGCCGTATGACTTTCTTTTTTTGAGGCATGGATTATTTTTTAAGCGCGCTCTGGATGGAGGTTACGTTCTGTTTTCCGTGTTCGAAACGAACGAATGAATGAGAGTTGATTTTTACCGAAAGATTTCCTATCTTTATTGGAATTTAACTTAAGTGAAAAAGCAGATACAGGAGGAGAAAAATATGACATCCGTGAAATTGTGGCTTCGGGCAAGTCGCCCCTTTTCATTTACGGCATCGGTAACACCTGTTCTTTTGGGAAGTGCGTTGGGCTGGTACCTGGGATATTTTAACATCCTTTATTTTGTGGCCGCCTTATTCGGAGCCCTGCTCCTGCACGCCGGTTCCAATCTAATTAGCGACTATTACGATTACAAAAAGCAGGTGGACCGTGAGGGCACGCTTGGAGGAAGCGGTGTTTTGGTAGAAGGGCTGTTGCCTCCCCGGTCGGTTTTTTGGGCTGGACTCGTCGCCTTTGCGACGGCAACCCTGATCGGTGTCTATTTGATTTCTGTGCGCGGATTACCCATTCTGGTTCTGGGTCTCGTTGGCATGTTGGGTGGTTTTTTCTACACGGCGGATCCCGTTGAGTACAAATACAAGGCCTTTGGCGATGTGGGTATTTTTCTGCTTTTTGGCCCCCTGATGGTTCTGGGTGCTTTTTATGTTCAGACCGGTTACCTGAGCTGGTTTCCGGTGTGGGTGTCTCTTCCCATTGCCCTGCTGGTAACGGGTATTCTTCATGCCAACAATTTCCGGGATATCCGAAACGACGCCGTTGCCGGCATCCGGACGTTTGCAATGGTACTGGGTGAAAAGGGATCGGTCGTGCTCTACAAAACCATGGTTATTCTCGCGTATGCCATTACCATCGGACTGGCGGTTGCCAGCGTCATTCCATTGTGGGGTTTTCTTGTACTGCTGTCTCTGCCTTCTGCAATCAAGGTTTTTCAGGTCATTCAGGGTAAGGACGTCAAGGGCCAAAATGGGGTGGCCATGGCCGATGTTTTAACGGCTCAACTGCACATGCAGTTTGGAATTCTCCTGACCCTGGCCTTTATCCTGGCCCGAATCATCTAAAAAATGGCAGAGTCTGCACACACACAAAAAGCGGATTTGATTTTCGGTTTGGTTCTCGCCACCGGATTCTGGTTTGAGCTTTTCCGGTGGCGGGCAGCCAACTTTTGGTGGTCAATGGCCGTTTTTACCGCATTGCTGTCCATTTATTCTGTCTGGCGAAAACCCCGTTTATTTTTTCCAAAGCCTTCGGTAAAACAGACCCTTCTTATCGGACTGGTTTCGGCCAGTTTGCTGTACGCTTTTTTTTGGGCGGGCAACTGGGCAACCTCTTTTCTGCCGTTTCAGGCGCAGCAAATTCAGGCCGTTTACCAGAACAAACAGGAGGCCTCCTTCGGAATTATCCTCCTCCTGATGGTTTTGTTCATCGGCCCGGGTGAGGAGATTTTCTGGCGCGGATTTGTTCAATCAACTCTGGAAGACTGGGCAGGGAACACGTGGGGTTGGCTGCTGGCCAGTGCACTTTACGCCGCTATTCACATTCTTACCGGCAACGTGATGTTGATCGGCGCGGCTGCTACGGCGGGCCTCTTCTGGGGCTGGCTGTATCTGCGTTATAAAAATTTGTACGCCAACATTCTGTCCCACGTCCTGTGGGATGTGGCTATTTTCCTTATCTGGCCGATTCATTAAAGAGATTGCAAAATAGGGCCGAAACCCGGGAAAAGGGGGGCTTATTCGGAGAGGGCAGGCTCTCCCTGTTTAGACTATTGTTTGCTTGATGCCCAGATTTTGGCAATACCATCGATAAGCATTATGGCAGAAATAGAACCCAAAATTGCCGGAATGATGGAGATATTATTAACCGTCCAGACCCAGTTGCCAAACACCGCTGTACCAAGCCAGGCACCAATCCAGGCCACAATAAGTTCAAACCAGTATCCTCCCGAGGTCTTAACTTTAAGAACAAACCACCATACCACTGATATTACGATAGCAATTATGGTCAGCCAAAGCCATGATAAAAATGGCATAAAAACAATTCCAGATTGCATGTTGAATCACCTCCTTTTATTGGTGTCAACATCATTAGAACATGTTTAAGGAAAGCCTGCCACTTTTGTGAATAGATCTCCGAAATGGGTGTGATCTATTTAGTGTATTCACACGCTAAATCCTATGCAGAGAATCTAAACGAAAACCAACACATTTTTGAAGTATAGCTCTCGTGGCGAACCCGCCGCAGGAGGGTCAGGAAATCCCTGTTATTTAAGATGTCAGCGAGATTGCGGGCCGCGGGGCATTTTCACCGGTGACGCTTTGCTTCCCCCAACAGCACGAAATCCATATTACAGAAGATCTTTGTTTGACTACTACCTATTTTTCTAAAAATTAAACATTAATTGATGTTTTGTCAAGTAGAATTCTTACAAGATGCATATTTTTGGATCGAAAAACCCTTGTATTTTTAGGTGAGATATGTTAATTTCTAATTCAGATTATGCATTGATACAATGATCCTCGGGATAACGATAAATCACAGCGAGCGTGTCAGGCCCGTGAAATCCCGGTGGCATTGAAAAAAGAGCGATTTAAATGAGTGGATTGACATGAGTGATCAAAAAATTCGTATCGGCATTGTAGGGGCGGGGGGAAACACAAAGGCCCAGCATATTCCCAGGTTGCGGGCGATTGAGGGTGTTGAAATCGTCAGTGTGTGCAACCGCAGCCGGGAATCATCGGAAAGGGTCGCGCAAGAATTTGGAATTCCAACCGTTTATGAAAACTGGCTGGAGTTGGTGGAAGCGCCGGATACGGATGCCATTGTCATCGGAACCTGGCCCTATCTGCATGCGCCGGTAACGCTTGCGGCGTTTCGGGCGAACAAACATGTTTTGTGTGAGGCCAGAATGGCCATGACGGCCCGGGAGGCCCACGAAATGTGGGAGGCTTCCCGGCAAAAGCCCCACCTGGTCGCGCAAGTGGTACCGTCGCCATTTACACTGCATGTGGATGCCACGATTCAGCGCCTGATTAAAGAGGGTTTTCTGGGTGAGATTCTTGCAATCGATGTCCAGACCAACGGCTCATTTGTCGATCGGGAGTCGCCGTTGCACTGGCGCCAGAATGCGGACTTAAGCGGATTGAATGTGTTGAGTTTGGGGATTTGGTACGAAGCGATGATGCGCTGGGTGGGAGAGGCAACGGAGGTAATGGCGATGGGGAAGGTGGCGGTTCCCCTGCGAAAGAACCCGGATTCGGGGGTGCTTCAGGCTGTGCGTCTTCCCGACCATGTGGATGTGATTGCAAAAATGGCGTGCGGCGCCCAGGCACATTTTGGGTTTTCGTCCATTCGCGGACTGGGCGGATCCGATGCCGGAACGCTGTTTGGAAGTGAGGGCACCCTTCGATTTTCAGAAGGAAAGCTTTTTGGCGGGCGCCGCGGCGATTCCGCGCTGAAAGAAATCCCCATTCCGCCGTCCGAGCAGGGCGGATGGCGGGTAGAAGAAGAATTTATCGGCGCGATTCGCGGCAAAGAAAAAATTACCCGTACCTCATTTGAAGACGGCGTAAAATACATGGAATTTACCGAAGCCGTGGCCCGAAGCATAGCCGAAAAGCGGGCCGTGTCGTTGCCGCTTTAAAGATTTGATGCGCTTGCCAGGGGGTCAGATCCCTCGCAAGTCTGCATGGTTTTAAGATTTTAGAACGACTAAAGAGCTCACTCTTGAAACTGCGAAATACACAAACGTCACGAATAAGATTTCAATAAAATCAATCTGTAAAAATTTGTGGAATTAGTGGGCAGAGGCTTCTTGGAGCAAACTCACTAAAATTTAAGGGAAAGAGATGGCTTCAAAAAATCCGCATCTGAAGGGAAAAAGGATTGATCCCAAACCCATTACAGGCGGCCTGTCCCTGACGGAATTGATGGACCGCAGTTTTTGGGCATATAATGCCGCCCGTTTAAAGGAAGCCGCCCAGCTCTTCACCCAAAAAATGCTGGAACCGGACGTGACGATTGGCATGAGCCTGACCGGCGCCCTTACCCCTGCGGGCATGGGCATTTCAACTATCATTCCCCTGATCAAAGCCGGATTTGTGGACTGGATCGTCAGTACGGGAGCCAATCTTTACCACGACGCCCATTTCGGAATGGGACTCCCCCTGTACAAGGGAACGCCCTTTGTAAATGACGTCGATCTGCGGGATAAGGGGATCGTACGGATCTACGACATTTTTTTTGATTACCACGTCCTGTTGGATACGGATGCCTTTTTCCGGCAGATCATTTCTCAGCCCGAGTTTCAGCGCGAGATGAGCACGGCAGAATTTCACCACTTGTGCGGAAAATACCTGCTGGAGCGGGAAAAGGTTCTGGGTTTGCAGGAACGTTCGATGCTGTCTGTGGCGTACCAGTACGACGTGCCCGTTTACACTTCGTCGCCGGGGGACAGTTCCATCGGGATGAATGTTGCCGCAATGGCCCTTTCGGGGAATCAATTAAAGATCGACGTTTCCCGGGATGTAAATGAAACCGCCTCAATTGTCTGGGAAGCCAAACGCACCGGGGGAAAAAGTGCCGTATTCATTGTGGGAGGGGGATCGCCGAAGAATTTCATGCTGCAAACAGAGCCGCATATTCAGGAAGTGCTGGGTATTTCCGAAAAGGGACACGATTACTTTTTGCAAATTACGGATGCCCGCCCCGATACCGGAGGGCTTTCCGGCGCCACACCCAGTGAAGCGGTGAGCTGGGGGAAGGTGGATCCTGAAAAACTGCCGGATGCTCTGGTCTGTTATGTGGATTCTACCGTGGCACTTCCCCTGATTACCGCGTACGCACTGGCCAATCGTGAAACGAGGGAACCCAAAAGGCTGTTTCAAAAACGGGAAAAAATGGTCAACGATTTGAAGGCATTCTATTTAAAGAAGTAGGCGCAGGCTTTATGCCTGCGGGGTTTTACGGGAAGACGCACCCGT
>JAADHR010000067.1 GCA_013151735.1 Calditrichota bacterium
GAATCGAATCGGGAATGACGGGGTCTTTTTCAACCGCCCAGTTGCCGAAGGCATTTTCTTCCGTCGCAGACATGTCGTACTGATCGGGCGTCTTGCTTTCGGAAGCGGAATAAAACAGGCGGGCATCCAACAAATAATTTCCCCACCGCTGTTGCCAATTGAGGGAGTTGGTCAGGACGTAGGATTTGTGTTCCCCATCCACGGCATTGTAGTTCAAATTTCCACTCATGGCATTGGGCTGGTAGCTTTGCTGGACGTTGCTCAGATGTTTGTTAATTCCGCTGTAAAAATTGCTGAAAATAACTTTTGTTAAAGGCGTTTTGTAATCCAGAACTAACATCGCGCCGTAGCGATTAATAATGCGCCCCACATCTTTCAATGTCAGGCTGGTTGCAATGCCCGTACTATCATAATCCAACCACTCATATCCGGCATTCATGGAATTGTCGCTTCGGTTTCTTCGCTCCACATCTACCTGCGCCAAGGCACCCAGCCTTTTGCCCCAAAAGCGTTTGCTTCCGCCCAAAACAAATTTGTAATCTCCGAGTGTTTCCCGTAATCCGTTGTAACCTCCCTGCGCCACAACGCTCAAATTGGTTTTGTCAGGGGCTTCTTTCATAATGAAATTAACCGTTCCGCCGATCTGATCCGCTTCCTGATCGGGCATGGCCGTTTTAGACACCACAATCCCCTGCAACATGTAGGGCGAAATCATGCTTAAATCGCTGCTGCGGTCACCCGATCCGGTAGCAGCCATGGTTACGCCGTTAATTTGAATTTTGCTGTATTTGGGTGACAAACCGCGAATAACCACTCGATTTCCCTCACCACCGGCTCTTTTCAGGGCAATACCGGGCAAACGCCCCACCGCTTCCGCCGCATTGGCTTCCGGCAGTTCTCGTATTTTGGCGGATGACACCACGTTTTTTATGGAATTGGCGCTGATCTGCTGGTTAATCGCCTGCATCTGCCCTTCTGCCTGAGCCGTAACAACCACCTCGTGTCCTTTGATAACCCGAAACGTCAGGGAAAAATCTTGTGTAACAATTTGATTGGGCAATACCCGCACTTTTGCGGTTTTGGTTTCGTACCCAATGTAACGGGCGACGAGTGTGTAGGTGCCAGGAGGAACATTCAAAATAAAATAGTGCCCCTTTAAATTGGTCGCGGCCCCCATGCTGGTCCCTTTAATCACGATGTTGGCGCCGGGCAGGGGTTGCCCCGTGGCATCGTCTTTCACAACACCCTGAATTTTTCCGGTAGAACCAGCTCCCCGAACTACAAGAGGGAAAAATATCAAAAAAAAGGTCATCACGGATAGCAATTTTTTTCGCTGCATGGTGCACCTCATTTTTTATAGGTGAGTTGACTGTTCTGGCAAACGCGCCGAAGGAGATTAAAAAAACAAAATTCAGAATCAAAATCAGGTTTTACATTACACAAAATTAAGGTCCGTTGGTTCAAGCCACACGGGTGTGTTGCGGTTCACAATAATTCGGGATATTATTTTTTAAGAACGGAACCAACTATGCTATTTAAGTAAAAGGAATTATTATAAGTTGCTTCTAATTTAGGGAAAGAAGGGGAAAATCCACAAGTAAATAACAGTAAAATTAACTGTTATAAACATGTTAAATGGCTTTTAACGGGAAATTTGTTGAAAAACAGGCAGATTTTTCATCAATTGCTATTTTCCTTGATTTTTCAACTCAACATCTTTATATTAGTTTTGAAATCTTGTTTACCTATTTTACAGAATTTACCCACAAAGGCAAGTTGTTAACCTGAATATAGCGTTTCCTGAAGGGCCATTGGTGATGTTCTCTAAAAAAAACCTCACGCAGCGTTTCGCTGGAAAAATTGATCGGAAAACCAAACGGGCCGTCCTGAAAGAAATCCTTAGCAGCAAGGAATTTGTTTCCTCCCATAACAATCAGAAATTACTGAAGTTTCTCGTTGAGATGTCTATCAAAAACGCCACCCCTTCTGAATATGACATTGCAATGGATGTGTTCGATAAAGGGCCTGATTTTAATCCGAACGAAGACGCCATCGTGCGCGTCTCCATTCACAATTTACGAAAAAAACTCGAGGAGTACTACCTTCACGAGGGGAAACACGTTAAAACGCGGATTGAAATTCCTAAAGGCAGCTACGAAGTGGTGTTCAAACGCATCCACACCAACACACACCGGCTTTTGTTTAATCCCAATGCCCTGGTTTTTTTTCTCTTAATTGTGCTAACCGTCCTTCTCATCTGGTCGCAAATGACCGTGCACCAATTAAAGAAAACTACCGTAGAAGCGAGTACCCTGGCCCACACCCCCGTGTGGCAGGACATTTTTCGCTCCCCGCTTCCAAGGCTTCTTGTGTTGGGGGATGATTTCTTTTTCCTCCGGCAGGAAGAAAACAAGGAAATTATTGTCCGTAAACACAACATCAATTCACAAACGGACCTTGACAGACTGGTTCACAATTTTCCCTCAAAAGGAATCAAGGGGAAAACACCCTACGCCTTTGTGCCAATGGCGTCGATCAAACCGCTTCTATTTGTTTTGCCTCTCTTTAAATCCGGTCAAACGATTCATTTGAAATGTTCCTCTGCGCTCGAGACCAAAGACCTGCTCGAAAACGACTTGATTTTCTTTGGAACATTCCGAAATCTTTACATGCTGCACCAGATTATTAAAAATCAGGTGGCGAGTTACAAGGTGGGCTTAGGAAAAAATTCCCTAACGCTTAATCTGGGCGATTCTTTGGCCACGTTTGCCTTGAACGGCAACCCGGAAAAAGAACACTCCGATTACTGTTTTGTCAGCAAAGTTCAGGGGCCGCATCACAACACGCTTTTGCTTTTCATCAGCTTCTTTGAAACCGGCATCATTGGAGCCACACAGTACATGACCGACCCAAAGTCACTCCACACACTCGAAACCAAATTCAAGACACGCTTCGGGACTTTTCCCCCCTATTTTAAAATCCTTTTTAAGACCTCCGGGTTTTCCCGCACAGCGTTTACCACCCACATCGTATACTTCGACCGCATAAACCCGGAAAAAACAATCTGGTAGAAATATCTGAAGTCGTTATTTTTTTACTCCGGTGTGGAAATTTCCTTTAGAATTTCCTGAACCTTCTTCTTTTGTGTTACAACGATTTTAATATCGTACGCTTTCAACGCGTAGGCAAACCCTTTCTGTTCCAACGGAACCGGCGAGACCAGCACGTGAATGTGCTGGTCAATGAGCCACTGCGCCATTTTAATCCCCCGTCCCCGACTCTGGCGGTCAAAGGAATTGGATTCAATCCTCTCCAGTTCCGGCTGTGGCACTGATTTTTTGAACACATAAAAGGCAAAATAGGCGGCATTACCCACGGGTGAAAGTGTCTGCCGGTCCTCCCGCAATGGCACGGCTACACGCAGCACATCCGGTTTGCTGGGTTCGGTATGAATGAGAATGCGTTCCACGAATGGAACCTGAGCCCGAATGTGCTGTTCAATTTCGTCGGTAATCTGGTGCGCTTTCACCAGGTCGTTGGCTTTGACGAAAATCTCCGCCTCCAGAAAGCGGTAACGGCCGGAATTTCTCCCGGTCAGGGATTTGATGCCGTCCACAGAAGGATGGGCCAAAATCAGCCGCCGCACTCGCTCCAGAGTTTCCTGGTCAATGGAAGCATCCAGCAGCACCCGCATAGCGTCAACCAGCGTGTGCCAGCCCTCGTAAGAAATCCAGGCCACAATCAAAATCGCGGCATAGCGGTCCAAATGCACCCCCAGCAATTGCCCTCCTACAGCCACAAACACCAATCCAGACGAAAAAATGTGGGCACGGAATTCCGTGGCATCGGCAATGAGACTGGGAGAATTCAGGCGACGGCCCACCCGGATTTCGTAGTAGCTGAATAAAAAGGGAACCAAAATAGCCACGCCGACACCTGCCAGCATGATGGGCTTGACAATTACATGGTGTTCCGGGGATAACACCGCACGCCGAACAATTTCATATCCCGTAAAAAATATGCTGAACGCAATGACCGCCTGCACCATATTTTCAATTTTGTACAGACCGTACGGAAACGCCCGTTTCTTCCGCTGGGAAAGCCACAATCCGCTCAGCACCAGCACCGAGGCAATCAGATCCAAAATATTGTGAGCGGTTTCCGCCACCAGAGCCAGACTTCCCGAATAATAGGCCATGGTAAAATTCAAGGAAAACAAACCCACATTGATCAGCAGAGAAAACCAACCCATTCGGGTTCCGGAGTCTTTGTGTTTTAAAGAAGCGTTTTTTTTCGTTCGACCGGCCATTTTCTGTTCTCCATACGAAAAAAAATCATCCATTCACAATCATTTCGACACAACACCAAAAGTATTCCAGGTAAAGCCGTCATCGGACCAATTGGTTGCCGGTTTCGGCCCGCGGGAAAACGCGCTACGCATTCTCAAATAAGCAGCAGGTACACCGTCACACCCGTTACCAAAAAATAGAGCAAGGAATAGCGGTGAAAATACCCGTACTTCCGGCGGTTTTGGACAAAACGCAACGCAATGAGATTGGCAAAAGATGCAATGAGCACCCCGTTTCCGCCCACATTCACGGCGTAGGCGATCCACTTGAAATGCGAGGAGTAATTCACCAGGAGGATGGTGGCCGGCACGTTGCTAATCACCTGGGACAACAGGGCACCCGTCACAAACAATACCTTCGGGTTTTGCAGAGGCAGGGATTGCATGAAATGATTGACGATTGGCAGTCGGTACAGCAAATGGACATCCATAAAAATGATGACAAACAGCAGAATGAGCCCCCAGTCGGCCTTGATGAGTATCTTTTTCTCGATCAGAAAATAGAGCAAAAACAGAAGCGCAAGAAAGTAGATGTCAACACCCAGTTCCACGGAAAGAATAAACACCACAAAAAGGCCGGCAGACATCCAAAACAAGGACCGGTTGACGCGAAGGGTTTGCTGATTGACCGGACGAATAGGCCGCGGCGGGAACACCCAGCGTGCCCCAAGATACAACCACAGACCCAAAATCAAGCCGAACGGGAGCATTTCTTTCGTAAAGATGGGGAAGGAAATCCCCCACTGGTGCCAGAGGTAAATGTTTTGCGGGTTGCCCACCGCCGTCAGGGCGGAACCGGCATTCACGGCGATGGCCTCAAACACAATGATTTTGACGTAATCGCCGCCGGAGATTTTCTGCAAGCTCAACGTAAGCGGTACTAGAATGAACAGGGCAATATCATTTGTTAAAAACATGGATAAAACAGCCGACGCAAAAATCAAAAACAGGGCCAGTTGGCGTTCATCCCGAATACGCTTGGAAATCCGGCAGGCCGTCCAGGTGAAAAACCCGCTTTCTTTAATCGCCGTCGTAATGAGCAGAAGGCCGGCCAATGTGACAATGGTGTTCCAATCCACATACGCTGGAAAGCGGCGCAGCGGCTTTCGGGTAAGACCCTCCAGCAACACCAGTGCCGCCAGCGCAATCAACAAAAGTCCATTTCCCCGAAGAATTTGTCCTGTTCGTTGTAACCGATTATTGGTATTGACCATAAACATTCATTTCCTGATTTACCAACAGGATCCCTGTCTTTTTTGTTTTTTCATCCCGATTCATGGTTACCAAGCCTTTAATTCTTCAGTCATAAAATAACCCAAAAAGATGAAAAAATCTAAAAGAAATCATTAAAAAAAGATGAAGATCAACATTCAAAATTACCAAGGCCTTTCCCGTGTACGTTTATTCGAATAGATTCCCTTAATTTTGAAATACGGCCCAGGATTAAAAATCGCTTGTCTAAAAGATAAACAAATCTTTCAAAAGGTCAAGGATTTTGGCGATCAAATCGTCCAAACTTAATTTATTTGAAAACACCAACCGTAAACCGACCACATTTTCGAGAGGAAACATTCGAGGCAAAACAATTACAACCCCTTATGAAACACCAATTGATCGGTACACTGCTTGCTGTACGCTTTGAATTGTCGGAAGAACGCTTTTCCAAAAATAAAAATGGCCCATTTTCCCCTTGAAATGCAGCCTAAATTAATATAAATTAAATTTGTTACACATCTTATCCTAATTTAATGGCTCCAGCATCCTGAATTGAATTTTTTCCAGAGAAGAGAGATTTGTTCCCGGAACAAGCAGATGTTCAAATTGGGGAAAGATTTAATTCTTTCATGTCGTCGATTTCGTTATCCACCCTATTCATAAATTTTAATCATGCCTTAATAACGGAGAACGAAAATGAAACGTCCCTGGAAAACAACTCTGAATTTCTTCCTGCTGACTCTTGTGGTTGTTCCCATTGTGATTGATGTTCCTCCAAACGACACGACACAAACTCAAACCACACTCTGGGGAGGTTTGGGGCAATATGCTCTGATTACACGGGGTTGCAACGGGAATATCCTTCGGGAAAGGGGCATCGGATTTCAGGAAATTGGGGGGAAATGGAGCCGGAATAGCCGGAAAAGAGAGATGGGCATTCTGGCTCATGCGGCGTGGGATCGGAAGGAAGTGGAAAAGGAGGTTTGGGACCCGCATTATGGCTACAGCTCAATCTACCATTACCCCAGGCGGACCCTATTTGCTATCAATCCTTTTATTGAGCTGAAGGCGCGGTACATTGGCGCCGGAGCAGGTGTACTCATAAGCAGCACCGCCCTTCCAAAATTGAGTAATGAAAAAGATATTCATTTTCTGCCCTCTTTCCACCTTCGTTTCGGCAGTTTGCAAAAGATTTATTTTGACGCATCTTTTCTGCAACATCCCTGGCTTTATTCGGGAAACTATTTCAGAATCGGTCTCGGATCGAACAAATCCCGAACGTTCCAGCCCTGGTTTGGACTGGGCTTTGGCCCTTCAGATCGGTTGGGGCTGTTGTACAGGGGAAACATCTTCCTGAGTAACGGGCTTTGGCTGCACATGCTTCTCCGGGCGGGAATGAGTTCGTCCACACCCGAGCCGGCCATTGGGCTGGGGATAACCTATTCGAAGTAATCCTTGAAAAAACAGGGCTGTTTGCGGCAGCAACTAGTTCAGAGCGTTTCCCAGATAGTCTCTAAACAAAACATGGCAATTTTCAATTCATTTCTGTTGTTGAAAATAACCGGA
>JAADHR010000068.1 GCA_013151735.1 Calditrichota bacterium
TTCCGGTAATTTCAGGACGCCCGGGGTACACAACCTGGGCAAAAGCCGATACGCTAAAGAGCCAGACAAAAAGAAATGTCCAGACGCGAAAAATGGATTTCATCGGGATTTCCCTCCTGATTCGGTGAGTCATGTGCGGAGTTTTACACTGTTTTATCGGAAGGAACCGGAATTTTGATTAGTCGGGAAGGGAGAGTCAATGCAAAAATCAAAATAGATTTTCTAAAAAAAATCGCCCCCGAATTTTCACGAATGTACACGAATTATTTTTTATGTTTCAACAAAAATGGGTTCTTTTTTGACAATTTGTGTCACTCGTGGGCAATTAAGCTATCCCAAAAGGTGATTCAAACGTTTTAAAATGAATTCGGCGTCGGCCGTTATTTTTCGCACCACCTCGCCCGCCGAAGGAATATCTTTAACCAACCCGGCAATCTGACCCATTTCCAGATCGCCTTCCTTCATATCGCCTTCGTGGATGCCCCACTTTGCGCGCCTTGAGCCAATCATCTCCCGGATTTTTTCCGGGGGAGCACCGGCAAATTCCGCCTCCCAAATGCGCCGGGCAAATTCATTCTTAAAGGCGCGAATCGGTCCCACCTTGCGCGCAAAAAGGAGAGTGTCCGCCTCGCCAGCCTGAAGTCCCGCATTTTTGTAATTCAAATGAGCAGCGGATTCTCTTGTCAGGGCAAAGCGTGTGCCGATTTGCACTCCCTCCGCTCCCAGGGCCAGAGCAGCCGCAAGACCCCGGCCGTCTCCGATTCCGCCGGCCGCCATGACCGGTACGGAAACGGCCTCCACCACCTGAGGGATCAAACAAAATGTTGTAATTTCTTCAAAGCCGTTGTGACCTCCCGCCTCGGTACCCTCCGCCACAATGGCATCCACACCGGCCGCTTCAGCCTTCAGGGCAAATCGAACCGATGGGACCACGTGAACCACCTTCGCCCCGTTTTGTTTGAGCTGTTCGGTGAATGTTCGGGGATTTCCCGCGGACGTAAACACAATCGGGATTTTTTCCTCCAGCACCACGGCTACAATTTTCTCCACATCCGGGCGCAGCAGCGGGACATTGACGCCAAACGGCTTTTGGGTTAGGGCGCGCGTGGCCTGAATTTCCTTCCGCAGCTCATCCGGGTACATCGACCCGGAACCCAGAAGCCCGAGTCCTCCTGCTTCCGAAACCGCCGCGGCCAGCTCGTGCCCGGACACCCAGATCATTCCTCCCTGAATGATGGGGGTGTTAATGCCAAAGAGATCTGTAATTCGGGTGTGAATCATTTTGGTTTCCTCAACCTTGTTTAGCCTTACCCTTGCGAAGGTTTGAAACCCTCGCAAGGGTTTTAATTTTTATGGATAAAAAGACATTGTGAACGAAACACCGCTTTTTTTATGACCCACCCCCTGACTCCCCCTCCCTGACCTCAGGGAGGGGGCCGGGGGAAGGGTCAGGAATGAGTGATTTTTATTGAGAACACCATGTTTTGTTTATCCGATCCCATAAAAAGCCAGTAGAACCCTAAATTTGTAGTTTTTCGTCATGCTTTCGATTCGCAGGCGTAAAGCCTGCGGTTACACCTTGCCTTTTTTGGGGGGTGTATCAAAAGTCCTTTTTTCAAAAAATAATGCGTATTTGTCATTGTGAGGAGCGAAGAATGAGCGACGAAGCAATCTCATAATATATTGTAAATAATGAGATTGCCGCGTCCGCCTGAAGCGCACTCGCAATGACATGTTTTAGAAAAATAACTCTCATGATCGTAGGCCTAGACTTTTGATACAGCTCCGCACCGTTTATTTTTTACCATTCTTCGTAAACATGCGCCAGATCAGCGGCAGCATTTTTAGCAGCCCATTTGTCCGTTTTCGGATCCCTTTTCCGTACAAAAAATGAAGTGTTCCCAATATCCGGTCATAGAGCGGCTTGCTGTACGGGTGCCACCACATGTCCCGTTTGGCAAAAGAAAGCCAATCTTTGACAATGACCTGCGGTTCGGTCACCTCGTAGAAAAAAAACTGGCTGTGGGTTCGTCCGATGCCTGATTCCTTAAAGCCTCCCCAGGGCGTCTCGGCCATGGCGTGGCTCATGAGATGATCGTTAATCAGAACGGCTCCGGCTTGAATCTGACGGGCCAGGCGTTCCGCTTTCTTCAGATTTTTTGACCAGACAGAAGCCGAAAGCCCCATATTGGAATCATTTGCCAACCGAACGGCTTCCTCCTCTGAACGGACCTTCATTACACCCACGATCGGGCCGAAGCTTTCCTCCTGCATCAGCCGCATCTCATGATTGACATCCACCAGCACGCGAGCCGGAATAAGGTTTTTGTACGACCCGGGATTATTCACTTTCGATTCTGCTGCAATACGTGCCCCCTTTTTCAGGGCATCCTCCAGGTGAAATTGAATGACCTCGATTTGCGATTCCGTTGTCATGCCGCCCATATCCACATTGAAATCGGTGTCGTAGCCCACCCGCAAATGGTCCACTTTTTCTTTCAGGATGGCCAGAAATGCATCGTAAATCTCTTCGTGGACGTACACCCGTTCGATTCCGCCGCAGGTTTGTCCCGCGTTGGAAAATCCCGCCCAGAGCACGCCCATGGCTGCCCGGTAGGGATCGGCATCGGCACAAATTAGCGCCGGGTCGTTTCCACCCAGTTCCAGGCTGACCGGGGTAAGGGTTTCGGCCGCCTTGGCCATGAGCTTTTTGCCCACCGGAACCGAGCCGGTGAAGCACAATTTATCAATCCCATTTTCCAAAAAGGCATCCCCCACTAAACGTCCGGGTAAATTGATGTACTGAAACACACCCTCCGGTAAATCTGCCGATTCGATTGTTTTTTTAAAAGCCATTCCCACCATTTGTGTCTGGGTAGCCATTTTTAACAAAACGGCATTTCCGGCCAAAAGGGCAATAATAACTTCGTGAAAGGGAATGGTGAAGGGGTAATTCCAGGGAGAAATAATACCTACCACGCCGAAGGGGACACGAACCAATTTACTGATTTTATGAAACCAAACGATACTTCCCGGCCAGAGCGTTTCGTCTGCCAGAATTTTGGGAGCATGCTTGCAATAGTAGGAAAGAATCAGCGGGCCGGTCAACACGTCGGCAATCAGGGCATCCAGGCGCACCTTGCCATTGTCCCGCGAAATGATTTCCGCCAATTCTTCCGCGTGCTCAACCATATAATCCCGGATGGGGAGCAGCCGTTTTGCCCGCTCTTTTACGGAAATTCCCGCCCATATTTTTTGCGCCTCCCGGCCTTTGCGAATGGCTTCCCGCACATCGTCAATGGTATTCAAAGGTACCTGTCCGAGAACCTCACCCGTGATCGGATTTCGTGATTCCGTTTTAGTTTCCATTTGTCGAAGCTCCTTTTTTCACCAGAAACTCGCCCTACTATGCAAAATACCCGAAAAAGGGTCCATTCCACTTCAAGTTTTCAGTTTCAATCTGTTTATTTTTGTGTCACGAGTATGCAAAACACAGACAAATAAAACTGGCTCGGCCAAAAACAAAATAATTCTCCCCGTTCGGCCGGGGATTATTTCATTTATTTTTTATTCGTGCGCAATGACAACAAAAGGGTTATCATCGCAAGGAAAGAACGGGCGATCGATCTTCCCGGCCACAGAAAACGCACAAAAAATTCTAAAAATGAATTACTTCCCGTATGCCTTGTCCAATATCTGTTGGTTTTTCAATCCTTCTTCTCCGGGGATTTCAGGTTCCTCATCATTCAAAACCGCCCGGGCGAAGGCTTCCAATTCGGCCCTGTAAAAATCGCCGTTTTCCACGAGCCAGCGCTTTTCGGACAGATCCGGATAAATAAGCGAAAGGGTTGCTGTCCCCAGATTAAAGGAATAGTTACGGAGCTGGAGGGTTCCTTTTGTACCCTGCAGTTCAATCAGTGTTTCATAAAACAGCCGAAATGAGGTTTGAATACTGACGAACCGGCTATTTGAGAATCGCATACCAATCTGGGCATCCATTTCGATTTGCTCATTCGAGAAAGGCGGTTCCAAAAATGCCTGAACATCTTCTACTTCTCCCCCCAGAATAAACCGAATGGTGTCCAGGGCGTGTACGCCAATGTCCATTACGGGACCGCCGCCCGCTACAGCCGGATCGGCAATCCATGTGCGCGGAGACCGTGTGACATCGATGCTGAAATCGCTGCGGGCAAAACGCACCGTGCCAAGTGTGCCATCTTCAAGCAACCTCTTGGCCTCTTGTACCGATTGCGAATAGCGCAACATGTGAGCAATCATCAATTTGACTCCGGCATTTTTGCAAACGGCAATCATTTCTTCGGCTTCAGCAACCGTCATTGCCATAGGCTTTTCACACAAAACGTGTTTGCCAAACCGGGCAGCCAACCGGGTTTGAGGCAGGTGCTGATTGTTGGAAGAAACAATAAAAACCGCCTCTACCTCCGGATTCTTGAGAAGCTCCTCTTCGGAACTGTACGCAAACGGGATTTCGTATTTTTCCGCTTTTTCCCGGGCCGCATCGAGACTCCGTTTTTGAATGGCCACCAAATTCAACGTCTTAGTCCGGCGGATAGCCGGTAGAATTGTTTGTTCGGCAAAATGCCCAAATCCAAGAATACCCATTTTTACTGGTTTCATATTTTGCTCTCCGATTTCTTATGCTCTGTCGTTTTTTCTTTCATTTTAAATAATTAATGACTATATTTTAATTACTTTCACGGAGACATTCAATAAAAATCTTCATACGATACGGTACCCAATTGTCATGTTTAATAAACTCACAAAATTCATTGTTAAGAAGGTAATCAAGAATTACCATCAGTCGGATAACGATGACGTCCGAAGCCGTTACGGATTTCTGGAAGCCTGGACCAGCATCTGGCTCAATTTCTTTATTTTCATCGTCAAGGTAGTATTTGGTTTCATGACACAAAGTATTGCCCTGATTGCAGATGCCTTTCATACGCTGTCCGATATCAGCACCTCCATTATTATCCTCATTGGATTTCGAATTTCACGAAAGCCCCCTGATAAAGAACATCCCTTCGGCCATGGGCGGATGGAAGCGATTGCCACCCTGATTATTGCCACCCTTTTGCTTGTAACCGGGATCGAGCTTGGAAAATCGGCGTTTATGCGCATCCTGCATCCACGTCCCATCCATGCCAGTTGGATTGTGATCGGCATCATCTTTATTACCGTTCTCTTAAAAGAGGCGCTTGCTCAATTCTCCAGACAATTGGGGAAAATGATCCAATCAGGGGCATTGGAAGCCGATTACTGGCATCATCACACCGACGCCATCGCGGCCATTCTGGTGATCATTGCCATGGTTCTTGGAAAATTTAATTTTCCCTACCTCGATGGGTATGCCGGTGTCCTCGTTTCAATAATCATTATTTTTATGGGATTTAGAATTGCCAAGCAGTCATCCGATTGCCTGCTGGGTGCATCTCCCGACCCGGAAATTATTTCAAAGATCAAAAAAATTGTTCAATCATTTAATGAAGTACTCAATGTTTACGACATTGTGGTGCACCAGTACGGACAGATGAAAATCGCAACCCTCCATATTGAAATTTCCGATGCCTACTCTCTTCAGCAAGCGCATGAACTTGTTGAAAAAATTGAAGACGAGGTTAAAAAACAGCTGAATATTCCGCTTTCAATTCATACCGACCCGATCAATCTCAGAGACAAACACATTCAAGCAGTACGCGACTTTTTGGATGCGTATATTCGGTCTCATGATCTGATTCTTTCCTACAATGATATTTGGATCAAAAACACGAATAATGAGAAGCATCTCATTTTTGACATCGTTCTTCGAACTCCCCTTCAGGAAGAAAAAATTGAGGCTTTGAAATCCGACCTCAAAAAGATTATCAGCGAAAAATTTCCTTCTATTGCAAGCATTACGATCAATATTGACCCCACCTACATGTTTCGGTAGAGATTGTCGATTTATTTGTGAGACGGCCCTTCTTACGGTTTTAAATAGTGAGTAAACCATTTTAGTGCGCGGCGATAGACATCCACCCGATGGTTGGGCTCACGGGAAATACCGTGCCCTTCCCGCGGATAAACCACAAATTCCACGGGACGCTTCAGAATACGGAGCGCCTGGTACATCTCCTTGGAATTGCTGATAAACGTCATTTGATCCTTTTTACCGTGTAAAATAAGTACCGGCGTGTGGATATGGGTAACATAAAACGCCGGCGAATGTTTGAGGTACGGCTGGAGATCTTCCCAGTAATAGGCGCCAAAATACATTTTCTCCCAGCTGGGCTGGATCGAATTGCTCCAATCGGTTAGAAGGCTGAAAATTCCAAACATGGAAACGGCCGCCTTAAATCGCCGGGTTTGGGAAATGATCCAATTGGTCATGTACCCGCCGTAACTCCCGCCGATGACTCCCATCCGCGTACTGTCCGCTACTCCCATCTGAATAACATGGTCCACACCCCGCATAATGTCGCGGTAGTCCCCACCGCCCAGATCGTACCGATTCGCCTGACCAAATTTATCCCCGTATCCCTCGCTTCCCCGGGGGTTGGGCGCCAATACGGCAAATCCATGATTGGCCCAGAGTTGAAACTGATAATACTGCCGAAATCGATTTTGAAACCGTCCGTACGGGCCGCCGTGAACCGCTACAGGGGAACGGGGGTTTCCGGCTGATATCCAACCGGTGTTACCAGAAGTCCCTCAATTGTCCACTTGTCGCTTTTCCACTGAATGATCTTTTGATCACCCAGCGAAAAATTTTTTAATTGATCGGAAAAACCGGACAGTCGAAAAGTTTTCTTGCCGTTGTCATAGGTAATCTCCGGCAGGGTGCGTTTATTTTCTACAAGATAAGCCCGGTATTTGCCATTTCCGGATATGTGAAAATCCGAGAAACAATCAGGGCCTGTCAGGTCAGGACACCTTCAATGGCACCGGAAGCCACTTCTACCGAAAAAATATTGGACGCCGTGCGTACGGCTCCTTCAAAATAAATCTTCTTTCCGCGCGGACCCCATTTAAAATCGCTCACCGCATAATCAAAATCAGCGGTCAGATTCCTCGGTACGCCCCCTTTCACCGAGAGAAGAGACACATCCGTTTGAGCAAATTCAATGTCGGGGACCGTTTGACTGATGTACGCGATGAACTTCCCGTCCGGTGAAAAAGACGGCTGGGTTTCGGGACCTGGAAAATCCGTAAAGGGACTCATCTCCTTTGATTGGATATTCAAGAGAAAAATATCGTACTTTTGCGCATCGTTTTCGGACCCGGTGTAATTGGTTGTAAAGGCCAGGGTTTTTCCGTCCGGTGAAAAGGCGAGATAATTGAGACCCGGATCAATCGTTGCCACTTTACGGGATGATTTATCCGTGACTGAGACCAACCAGATTTCATTCGGCTGCCCGGGTTTTCCGACTACTTCGGCATCGAATCCCCGGGAACGTTGTTCCTTTTGAAGCCGCCGTACACTGTCCGGCAGGGCTTTTTTGACAATGAAGGCAATAGATTTCCCATCCGGTGCCCAGCGAAAAAACTGCACATTCTCCGAGGCATCCGTCAATCGCCAGGGGTCACCGCGCTCGGGCAGGATCCAGATTTGGGTGCGATTGGAGAAGCGTTTACCCTCCTTAATGTAGCTGCGATCGGAAAGAAAAGCAATGAGTTTTCCGTTCGGGGAAAACCGGGGCGACCGATTCCGGTCGGTGCCAAATGTGAGCTTTTCGATGTGGCCTTTTTGTGTGGATACCCGCCAGATATTTCGGAAATAACGGCTTTTCTCAAAATCGGTTTCGCGAATGGTAAAGGCCACAACGGAGCCGTCACGGGAAAGGTTCAGTTCCGAAGGATATTTCAAGCCGATCAGGTTTTGAATGGTTGGGACTGCAGACACAGCCGGTAAGGTACCAGCCACTAAAAAGACAAAAAGAAGAAATCGTCGGACATATTTCATCGGGAACCTCATTAATTGGGTGGCTTAAACGCAGATTCGGAAACTGTAAACTTACTAATGAATCTGCTTGAAAAAGGCGTTACCCGCTCATTTCACGAATTTTCACGACTTGATTTTAGCGAAATTAAATCCGCAGCGCGTATGTCATTTTTGGTCCAAGAACAAACTCACTCTTGGAAACTGTTTTTCTCCGAGGTTCTCCGTGTCACTTTTTTTCCGGGTTACACATACCCATGTTCCTTGAACCAGTCAATTGTATCTCCAATGGCAACGGAGAGGGGGCCGGGAGAAAAATTCAGTTCCTTCCGGGCCTTTTCGGAATCCAAATGCACACCGTATTTAATAAGATCAAGACTAACCAGCGGCAACGCGGGTGCTTTCCGATGCAGGATGAACCGGTCGGTTATTTCCGAAAGATACGCCGCCGGATAAGCCAAAGAAAATGGAATTCTAATCCTGGGCCGGGGTACATGGGCAATTTGTGCCACCATGTCCAGGAAATCGCGTGTGCTGGTGTTCCAATTTCCCAGCACAAACCGTTCTCCGGAATCTGCTTTTTCAGCCGCCGTTATTTCGGCTCGTGCCACATCCCGCACATCCACCCAGCTCATGTGTCCGTCCACGTAAGCCGGCATTTTCTTGTGCAGCATTTCCAGAACCACTCGGCCGGTTGTCGGCTTGACATCGTACGGACCAATTATTCCACCGGGAATGACAATGACCGCCTCTCCCTTTTTTTCAGCCCACGTTTCGATTTTTTGCTCCATCAGCACTTTAATCCGATGGTAGGTACTCTTGGCTCGATCGAGTGAAAGCCGGTCGTCCTCAGTGGAAGGAACATCGGGATTTTCACGGGGGGCAATTGTCCCCACACTGGACGTGTAAATCAAGCGGTGCACGCCGGCCGTTTCGAGAGCGGATAAAACATTTTCCGTTTGCAAAAGGGCGTCCTGAATTTGCCTTTTTCTTCCAAGCGAAAAAACGGGATAATACCCGGCGGTGTGAAAAACCACATCGCAGCCGGCCATGGCCGATACCAGAGAGGCGTGATCGTTCAGATCTCCGACCGCTATTTCAATTTTGTCTTCCGGGAGGAAATGCAGGGGAGTTTGGGGACGTTTGAAAATGCGCACCTCCCACTTCTGTTCCAGTAATTCAAAAACCAGATGGTGCCCCAAAAATCCGGTTGCACCTAAAACAAGGGCTTTCATAGGGATCCTTTATAATGAATGGGACAGGATAAAGAACTCAGGTTCACCCTGTCCAAAAATTAACCGGCATTGAGATCGAATTCCTTAAAACCAAACCACATTCCCATTCCCATAATGGAATCAATTTCCGCCTGAATAAGCTGATAATGACTGTCTTCCATTTCCACCAACCGCTGAGCAATTCGCTTCACCTCAGGATCATCCGTTTTATCCCGAATGGCTTCGTAAAGTTTGATGGAATCGCGTTCCAGATCCACAGCCACACGGAGGGCAGATAATTGATCCTGTCCCTCGGTGCCTTTGGTCTGTACATCCTTATCCCGCAGTTTGGGAATGACCGTCTCGATCACCGAATGATCAACTTTGACGTCCTGCAGAGATTCATCCTTTTCTATTTTTTGAAGGATACCTTCCAGCAGATTCATGTGATCAAATTCATCATTCGCCAGAACAATAAACATATTCTTTCCCGCCAGATCCTGCGTTTGGCGGGCATAGCGCAAATACGTTTCCAGTCCATTCTTTTCCAGTTGAATCGCATTTTTCAGAAGTGCGTAGACCTCTTCTTTCATGTGTCGTTCCCTCTATTTTTCCTGTTTTTTCTTTTTTTCGACGGTATGAGAACTGTGCCCGGGATAAACCCTTGCCTTGGGTTCAATAAAGTGCTTCGCATTGTTGACGGCAACAGCCGCATCGGCAAATCCGGTTGAAATAAGCTTCAGTTTTCCCGGATGGGAAGCAATGTCCCCTGCGGCAAAAACCCCCGGCAGATTGGTTTGCATGGTTTGATCCACTTTGATGGAATTGCCTTCGATTTCGATTCCCCAGTTTTTGATCGGCCCCAAATTGGTAATAAAACCGATAAAACTCAAAACCGCATCCACTTCGATTTTCTTTTCCGAACCGTCCACATTGTTGACGATGGTCACAGCCTCCACATGCTCCTCTCCGTGAATTTCCTTCAACTGATGGTGAATGTAGGTTTTTATTTTGGGAGACGCCATCAGCTTTTTCACGCTGTCTTCGTGCCCCTGAAACTGCTTCAGCATGTGAATGTGGGTAATTTCTTTGGCAATCGGCTCAAGCGTCAGCGACCAATCCAGGGCCGAATCGCCTCCGCCGATTATCAGCAAACGTTGGTCCCGAAAGTCCTCGGGATTGTGTACCACATAATAAACCCCGCGGCCCTCCATTTCTTCCACATTGGGCACCGAAAGCTTCCGCGGCATAAACGCGCCCGCTCCCGCGGCAATGACCACGGTTTTGGTCAGATGGGTGTCTCCCGATTCTGTTGTTAATTCAATGTCCATGGGGCCGTTTACTTTCAGATCAACCACTTTACTTTCGGTGATGATTTCCGGGCGGTACTGGGCGGCCTGCTCGCGGAGATTGGCAATCAGGTCCTCCGCCAG
>JAADHR010000069.1 GCA_013151735.1 Calditrichota bacterium
CAGATTAATAGCAGCCTGCTTTTGGGTGACGTCGGATTCGAATCTGGAATTTTGAACTCTTAGTTTAGCGGCCTCGAGATTGTATTCGGCCAGTTTCAGTTGGTCGCGCAGTTGTTCCATTTTGAGCTTTTGACTCAGCTTTAACTCGCGCAAACTGGCCATCTTTTTTTGCAGCTCCCGCTTTTTGTCCAGTAAAACAACCTGCAGTTTGGCGGTATCAAATTTCAAAAGGGTGTCGCCTGTGGAAACGCGGCGTCCTTCCGGAATGAGGTAAAGGATTTGAAGGCTGTACTGCCATTCCATGGGGGAATCAAGGGAGATGGCCTCGCTCGAATGCAGCTCTCCGCTGAGTACGAGATCCGTAAAAAGGGTGTCCTTTCGAACCTTTTGAAAATGGGTTTCTGCTGAGGCTTGTGTCGATTTGGGGGGCGAAAAAAGTTCGTAGAAAAAGAGAAGAAAAAGCACGGCCATGAGAGAGAGGCTTAATTTTTTGTGGTGATACAAAAAATTGAATAAACGATTTAATAGTTTTTTTATGTGGGATGTTAAGAGACGCATGTCCATTTAGATTGTTTTTGATGTCAGGTAAGAAATGAAAAACAATTCACGTTATTCTGGCAGCAATTTTCTATTTAGACGAATAAAACGGCAAAAAGTTCGAATAAATTTTTATAAGGTGGGTATTTTCAGTAACGGAATAAATGAAAGCCCGATTTTCGCAATTTGAAGAAATTAAGCCGGTGGAAAATTCTTCTCGCTTTTGATGATGCTATTTTTTATATTTTAAAAGTTAATCTGTAAACGAAATAGGGTATTGGGTTGCAGATTTGCAAATCTTAATCGGGAGTATTTGAGTGAATCATTCAAAAATAACCGTCTCATTTTTGGGGATTTTGGTTCTGGTTGCTCTTGGGTTTGTGTTTTATTATTTGAGCAGCATTCTAAAGCCGTTTTTTGTAGCCGTTTTTCTTTCGATTTTGCTGGACCCTCTGGTGGAATGGTTGCGCAAAATTAAAATTCCAAAGGGAATTGCCGTTTTAATTGTTCTATTGCTCACCTTTGCTTTTCTGTTTCTCCTGGGAGTAATGGTGTACGCCAGTTTTAGCTCATTCTCAAATGAATTGCCCAAGTATGAGGCCAAATTCACGACTATGTTTCAACATATTTTGCAGTGGTTTAACATTCCGCTGGAAGACCTGAATTCCTATTTGAACAATGTCGATTGGCGGCGGGCCATTACCGGTCTCTCTCTGCCGTCCTACATTTCAAGCGGCATCGGCTCGTTTTTTCAATTTCTGGCCAATGTGTTTATCGTCCTGTTGTTCATGATTTACATCCTTCTCGGAAGGGATTCTTTTTACGACCGTGTCCGCCGGGCATTTGAATCTCAGGGAACGGATCGGGTGATGGTCACTGTCAAGAATATCAATGATCAAATCCAGGAATATCTGATTGTTAAAACGATCATCAGTCTCCTGACGGGAGTTCTGGCCACCGTGGTGCTGCTGGCTTTTGGGGTTGATTTTGCCCTGGTCTGGGGAATGTTAACCTTTATGCTGAATTTTATCCCCAACATCGGATCCACCATTGCAACCCTGCCGCCGATTCTGCTGGCCCTGCTTCAATTCGATTCTCTCATGCGGCCGCTGTGGATTACCATCAGCCTTCTTGTGATCCAGATGACCATGGGAAATTTTGTGGAACCCAAATTTCTGGGGAAACGCCTGGACTTAAGTCCCCTGGTGGTGATTTTATTCTTGATTTTCTGGGGCTATCTGTGGGGCATTGTGGGAATGATTCTGGCCGTTCCGATCGCCGCGACCATTAAAATTGTCACGGAAAATATTAAACCCCTCCGACCGATTAGTGTATTCATGAGCGGGGGATAGGGGCGGTGATTTCGGGCTGTGGACATTTTAATTGAAATTAAGAGAAAATCATATTATTTTTAACATCAATTTGTCAAAAGAAAAATGGTTTAAAATGATGTAAAGGAGAGCTTGAATGGGAGTGTATCTGAAACAGATTAAGGGAATTAGTTTTGCTGCAAAAGGGGATTCCAATCACTGGGTGGTGATGGATGGAAGTGAGGAATTTGGGGGACACAATGCCGGAACGCGCCCCATGGAAATGGTGCTTCTTTCTCTGGCGGGTTGCACGGGAGCAGATGTGGTGTCCATTCTGAAAAAGCGGCGGGTCAATCTTCACGACCTGGAAATAACGGTTGACTCGAAACGCGCCGATACCCACCCAAAGGTGTACACAAAAATTCATTTGCATTTTATTTTTCACGGGAAGGATTTGAATCCGAAAGATTTGGAAATGGCTATCAATCTTTCTCAAAATAAATATTGTTCGGTTACGGCCATGCTGGAAAAAACCGCAGACATTACACACGATTACGAAATTGTAGACGTGTAAAAATAATTATCCCGGATTTTCATATCCGGGAGATGAGGCGTGAAAACAGGCGCAGAATGTTCATTGATTCTGGGCCTGTTTTATTTAAGAACATAGCGGAATGTAATTACCCCTGCCACCGTTTTTTGGGGCTTGTTTTCCGGGATCGGATCAAACCGCCATTGCTGAAAGGCTTCAATTGTGACCCGTTCGAGAACAGCGTCCCCTTTCAGGATGGGAACAATGTCCGTAACCAGTCCGTTTGGAAGAATACGAAAGCGAAGTTTAATGATTCCCTCTCCGTGGTAGCCCTTCGGGTAAGTCGGAATAACCTTGGACAAGACGCGCCGTCTGGATGCTTCCCCTTCAATCTTGAATAAATGATTGGCTTCCTCTGAAGCTCCCGGGACAAGCGGGGGCGTTTCTTTTTGTTGATTGGATTCGAGATTGGCAGGGACGGGAAGACCCTTTTGACCCGTAACAGGGGTCTGTTGGGGCAAACCGGGAGGGAGTTCTTCATTTTGGGGATTCGTTTTTTCTTCCGGGAGAATGGGCGTTTCGCTTTGCACGGCGATTTTATTTTCTTCCTTTACGCGCAAAAAGGGTTCTTCCTCTTCACTCATCCGGCGTTTGGGGAGGCGGACGATTTCCTGCTTCGGAGTGGAAGTCGCTCGCTGGACAGCCGGAGGCGCGGCTTCTTTCTTGACCGGAAGCGTTTTTCCGCGTGTACGGCCGGGCTGTGAGCTGACGGCAGCCCCGACAAAGGACATCTCGACGTACTCGGGCACATTAAGGGAGGGACGGACCTGAATCAGCAAAAACAGCAGAATCAGCACCCCGTGAAAGCCTGCCGAAATCAGTAGTGATTTTTTGGAATCAATCGTCACGTAAACACAGTCCCGGTTTATAATAATGTAATAACGTTACACAGAGCGCCACAGAGGAATACTGCAAACGCTCTTCTATTCTCCGTGGTTCTCTCTT
>JAADHR010000070.1 GCA_013151735.1 Calditrichota bacterium
ACGTTCGGCCGAATGCGGTCCTTGCGGCCGGTGTAGCTGACCAAAAGCATCAACCGGGACGACAACCGGTAATCCACACCCAAATTCCAGTTCAAATTTCGGCCCGCCGCCCGGCCTCCGGCCATTTCGTAGGGAAGAATTCGATTCCCCGGGCTCACGCGCACCTCGGCCCAATCAAAATCGGATCGCACCCGACCCCGGCCCCTCAGCGAAAGGGTAACTCCGGTTCCCAATTCCCAGTACCAGGCCTGCGTCGCCGGATTTTCCAGCCGGTCACGGTCACGACCCAATTGTCCGGAAAGTTGAAATTCCACCTTGTGCTGCCACGTGTACGACACTTTCCCCTTCCCCAGCAGGGCACGAATGTCCCGGCTTTGCCGCCCGGCAAACCGGTACGTTTTTCGGATGCGCTTTCGGTACAGATTCCATTCGGATCCCAGATTCCGCATCCAGCGAACAATCCACCGCAAGGACTGCTCCTGCCTAAAATTGTCCTGCCCGCCCTCCGTGTACCGATTGTTTACTTCCTTATTTTCCAGCCAGCGCAGGCGGAGGCTTTGCGAATCTTTCATCTGAAAAAAGAAAAAATCCTCCCGAATCTGGTACTGTCCGAAAATGGTGTTTTTTTGCGGGAAGACAGACCTCCCCGGCACCAGGGTTCGCAGCCCCTCGTTGGGATCGGTCGACTTCTTGTTCAAACGAAAATACGATTCCCAGGCAAAGTTGCGGAACCATTTTTTAAAGGTCTTTTCCCGTTTCTTCCGCCTTCCCAGGAACCGCTTCGGATGGAATCGAAACTTCCAATTCGCCTGCACATCCGTAATCGGCAAAAATTCGCCTGTGGAAAAGGTCCGCAGAACGTAATCGCCGAAAGGATCGGGAACGTATTCGTTTAACTCCTCGTCGAAACGGTAATTCCCCTGACCGGGATCGACCTTCAGGTAAATGCGTTCCTGTTTTGAGAGCTGAGTGCTGGAAATTTGGTAGCGTACATCGGAAACAATTCCCCGGCGAAAGGGCGTGTACAAAACGGACACGTCCGAGAGCAGGGTACGACGGTCCTGGGTTTCCGGATTTGTGTAATCCCGCAAGCGGGATGTCCATTCCAGACGGGCCGTCAGGTTGTGCCAATTTCGGAGAGAGGTTTTCAGAAACCGGGTCAACGCCCGGGAATCCGCTGTGTAACCCTGCCGCGACCAATCGAAATCTTCCCGCCAGTTCAAACCGACCGACGCCTGCAGCCGGCCCAGCGGTTTCAGGCTGAGGGCCGTTTTCCAATCGTTAAACCGAAACCCTGTCCGTAAGGAATCTCCCCCAATCCGTTCCCGTTTGTCCTCGCCCTCGTACGACACTTCCGGAACCAACCACCACACCGGAAGCTGAATCTGCCCCTTCTGTCTCAGCCAGCCGCTTTTTTGCCCGCGGGAAGCCACACGACTGGCAATCCACTCCCTCCGATAAAACAGGCGCGGCCCCTTTTGTGGGGTGATCCGAATACCGCCTGACCAGCGGTCGGCCTGAAAATCGCGCCCCTTCCCAAGGCGCCCCAGTTCTCCCTCCAGCTGCAAATGCTTTTTTCGGGTGAAGTGAAGGGTCATTTCCTGAACCTTTTCCCCGGCTCCAGCCGATTTCTGGAGATCCCATTTCCGATTATATTCCACTGCCTGAATCCGGCTGACCGGCTGAAACCGGCTACTCTCCTCCCGAAGATTCCCTCTCACCTGAAGGCTGCCCAACAGAAAATCCCGAATTTTTACCGACTGCGGCGACCAGCGGAGTCCTACCTGGTAAGCCGGTCCGAAATGTTGATCGTCTCCAATTCTGGAAAAGGTGTTCGGATCAAATTGACTGGCCGCCAATTGACCGGAGAACGAAAAATTCTTGCCCGGATTGAATTGAAGACGAAAAGCGCCGTAGTTCTGGCTTTGCGGCAAGGTCAGGAGTTTCACCGGCAAATAACTTCCCAACTTTTTTCCAACGTACACATAGCGTCCCGCTCCCAGATAGCGGTAATCGCCCCCACCGGGCCCCGTGTAAGAAAAACGCACCTGGTAATCCCCCTGCTTTTCACCAAGATACCGGTAAAAGACCACACCGGCCGAATCAATCCGGGTAAAATTTCCCTTGCCGGCCCCCACAAACTTCGCACCCGATGTGAAGGCGGAATCCCGGGCATCGCCGATCGTGCGTAAAAAGGCCAGGTCCTTTTTGGAATACGTTTCATCCAGGGGATTATTTTTATCGTCTGCCTCGCGCACAAGGAGAGCGTTCATCTTCCACACACCGGATTCCGATTGCCAATCGGATTGAGCACTCCACAGATTTCTCTGAAATTTGACGTCCGAATATTCAAAATCCACTTCGATCCGGGAATCGGCCGTAATCAGCCGGTGACGGGTAAATGTGATCTGCCCGTTGCCGTATTCGATCACGTAATCGTTGTCGTCTCCCCGGGTCATCGGCTGCCCATCCACCCAAACGCGTTCCGTACCCGCCAGAACAATAATGTCCGTTTGCCCCTGGTCGCCGTGAAGCTGGTACGGCCCCTGATTGCCCTCCTGGCCGTTGAATCGATTCGTAAAAAACTTCCCCCGGGAAACGGCCCCCGAAAGGGTTACTTCTTCTCCCGGTCTGGAAAGTGTGACCTTCGCCCCCTGGAGTTTGCGCCGGTAGTTTTCGTACCGGCCTCCGGAGTAATTCAAATAAAAATCACCCATGGTGGCGTTGGCGTAAGGACTTTTCACCTGAATGTACACGCGGTCAATTTCATTCAGGGTTTGCGTATTTCCTTCGGGCTGAATCGGGGTATTCTGATCGGTTAATGCGGCTACTACCTGTACGTTGGGCGCAATTTGCCCGGACAATTGCAGATTTAATCCGGAATCCAGACGCAGTCCCCGATTACTGCCCATCGTCACGCTTCGGGTGAGGCTTCCCGACTTTCGGAGCCGCGGCGTATCCAACGTTTGCGATCGGGGCTTTCGGCGAACAACCGCTCTTCGACTTTGAGCCAATTTTTTTCCCCCCGAATGGGAAACCGGCTGCCACAAAAAATAGGTTGTCGGAAGGGTAACCGGCAAAAAGTCGTAGGCGGCGAAAAGGGTGTCTGCTTTTTTAAAAGGAGATTTGAAATAAAGAATTCCCCGCTGGTCATCGATCCGGCGAAGATCCGGCAACAATGCCGGATGGTTTTTCAGGCGAAGCGAAAGGCTGTTTTTGATAATCCAGGAGTGTTTCAGACGGACCGTTGAATCGGCCGCCGCCACCGGAATTTTTTCAGTGGTGTGAAACAAGGTCATCGGAAAGGAAAGGGTTTGCGCTTCTGCAGAATCAATCCTCCCCCAAAAAATAAGAAATAACGCCGTTATGAGTAAGAATTTATGCATTCCTGCCTAAAAATAAATCATGAACAAACTAAGTTTTCCCTCAATATGCGGGAAAATATTACAAAGAAAATTAAACCTCGGATTTAGAAAACGTTAAATGAATGTTAAAAAACCGTGCTAAAATAACTGTCATTGTGAATCTGCCGACGACAGATGAAGCAGCCTTTTTGTTAGCGCGGCATGGCCTCAACAATTTATTGCGGAGGCAAATCCTCCAGTAAACGAATGTAATAGACCAGCACCTGGTTTGCAGCCTGATCCAGCACAAACAGCCTGCCGCCGAACACAGCCACATCGACCGGCCGCTTCAGCCGGAAGGCGGGGTCTTTTTGCAAAAATTTTACCTTCACCGGATTTCCCCCATCGGTAAAGGCTTCGATCCCCGGCCGATCCGAATCGGCCACAAAAAGCATCCGCCCCCCTTCCCAATACGCAAGGCCTGCCGGCACATGGAGCAGGGAATCGCGAAAAATCGACAAAAAATTGCCGAAGTAATCAAAAACCACAATTTCAGCGGACTGTCGGTCGGACACAAAGACATTTCCTTCGGGAGAAAGTGCAAGCTTCCCGATTTCCTGAATCTGGCCCTGACCGGCATCCAAGCCGCCAAAAACCACGACAGGCTTCCGAAACCCATCGAATTTGATCACGCGATTCGAGCTCCCGTCCGCTACAAACAGGTCACCCTGGCCGGATTCGCAAATCCCCACGGGCAGTTGAAATTGGAAAGTTTCGTCCCAGTTTTCATTTGGCGTGAAAGAAAAAACAAAATTCAGGTTCCGGTCAAAACGCTGCACCCGGTGATTGTTGTAATCGGCCACCCAAACATTCAGCCCGTTGGAGGCACACACGCTCCGCGGCGAATCAAACTGTTGGCTCCCCGAACCCAATCCCCCGATCTGGGTCAGAAACTTTCCCTCCGAAGAGAATTTCTGGAGCCGGTTGTTTCCGGTGTCGACCACGTACACATTTCCGGCAGGGTCAACGGCCAATCCCTGAGGATTCAGAAGCTCTCCCACTTTGGACCCCGCACGGGAAATTTTGTAAGCGGGTTTTAAAACGAGGAGCTGTGCCGAGGTCTCTCCGGAAAAAATAAAACCAAGCACAATTAAAAAAACAGTGATTTTTCTCATTGTGGTTTTCTTTGTTTGAGTAACTGATTCTTAAACGCAAAAAGGGGCAATTGTTTCCCATCGGTTTGTTTTTGTTCTTGATTTTCTGCAACAAGTTCTTTAAATTTAATGAAAATAAACTGATCTTTCAACCCCTAAATTGAGGAAAATCATGGCGGAGATTCGTGTTTCATGTGACGATTCGGGCGATGGATTTGCCTGTCAGGTGGCGGTAACAGACAGCCGCGGCTCGAAATCATTTGACGTTACCGTTCTCGAAAAAGATTACAAAAATTTGACCGGCGGTAAAATTCCGGTGGAAGAGCTGATCAAAAAATCCTTCGAATTCCTCCTAAAACGAGAACCCAAGGAATCCATTTTGCGCCAATTTGACCTGATGGTGATTGCGCGTTATTTTCCCGAGTACGAGCAGGAGATCAAAAAAGCGCTTTCTTTAAAAAAATAACCTTGCGAAGATTGATAATCTTCGCAAGGTTATTTCCCATGTTGTCAACAGAAACGTGCCCATTTCATATCCGCTGGGT
>JAADHR010000071.1 GCA_013151735.1 Calditrichota bacterium
AGGTGTTGATTGGGAGCGCGCAAAAACTCACGATCATTTAAAATAATAATGGATGACGGGTGTTCGGAAGCGGCTTCGAGAGCAGCCGCCTGCAGTTTTTCTAATTGGTTCAGAAACGAATCGGACGGGTCCGAAACGAGTGAATAATCAAGAACGAACAGATCCTTCGAAGCCAGATTTTTTAAGTGATTCAATGTAAATATGGCATTTTCTGCTGCCACCTTCGACAGAACAGGAGACGGGTCCATTGAATCGGTTGAGAGGAGAAGGGGTAGCTTCAAAAAAATCTGGTGCGGGGGCGGTTCCTTGCCGGTAAGAGAGGGTTTCCCCCCCAGAAAAACGGCTGTTGAAAAGTGCTGATGTTCCCGGATGCGGTCGATAGCCGGGTTGGTGACCACCGCCACCTTTTCCTTGAAGAATTCAGGCAGATTGACCGGCCGGGTTGAAAATCCGGCCAGCGGGCCGTCGTAGCCGGTGGAACCAATCACCTCCCGGCCGGTTTCGGCCATGGCCAGGAGCGATTTCAGATCGTCTTTACTCCATCCGGAGGCCGCAAGGATGGTTTCCGGTGTTTCGGGAACGGGCAAAACATCCCTTTCCTGGGATGGTTCAGGTTGAGCAAAAAAGAGACTCTTTCTTGAAATATCCGAACCGATCCGTTTTTCAAAGGTGTGGAGCGCCCGGCGCTGAATTTTGTCGTATGAAAATATTTCCACAAATCCCGGCCGCACAAGGGCCTCGGAATTAAGATCGATGGTTTGGCGGTGAAGGAGAAATCCCATTTTTTCGCCGGGGGCCAGGGGTTTGGGATCGCACTGCATGGTGTCCAGATCAACAACGCCCTTCTCGGAGCTGGCAAAATATTCCTTTTCGGTTTCGCCAAACCACAAGGGGCGCAGTCCCAGAGCGTCCACACTAAAGACGATTTCGTTCCCCTGTCGCGCAATAACGGCCGCCGGTCCCTGAGCCAGCATTCCCCAGGCCCGCCGGAAGGTGGCGTACATATCCCGAAAGCGGGGAGGCAGCTTTTCCACTTCACTCCAGATCGGTTGAAAAAGGATTTCCATGGCTTCCATAAGAGACAGATCAAAAGCAAACATGAAGCTTTCCAGAACGCGGTCCAGGTTCTGGGAGTCACTCCCGCCGGAAACCAGTTGAAATCCCAGTTGCCGGGCCTCCTTTTCCAGACGGCGAATGGTGTTGATTTCCCCATTGTGGCCGAGTGTTGAAAACATTTGGGCGCGCTGGGGGATGGAATCGGTGTTGGTTGAGTACCGCCCGTGTGCCAGAGAAATTGCCGATTGAAAATCCGGGTGGCGTAATTCGGGGAAATAACGCATCAGAGCCGATGTATCCCCGCGCACCTTGTAAACGACACTGTTTTTGCTGAAGGAGGCCACGTGAACCTGCTTAAATTGCCGTTCGATTTCCAGTGTGGCCAAAAAGGTCTGTTTGTCTGTGGACACCCGGAATTGAGCCGGAAGGCAGGCAATCTGGTAAAATACCGGTTCGGTGGTACGAGCCTTTGGGCCCAGATATTCGGGCATGGTTTTCGCTTTTTGATGAATAATGATCTCAAAACCATGTTTTTGGAGGATCGCCAGGACCTGTTTGATGAGCGCCGATAGCCGCCGGGGATTCGGTTCGTCAATCATCAGATGAGCAACGGCGAAGTAGGGGTCGTTGGCGACGGACGCATTCATTCGACGGCTGGCCAGTGTTTTCTCCCATACTTTTCTGGGAATATCGGTCTGAATACCTGCTCCGTCGCTTTCAAAATTGATTTCGCCCGTGCGGTGCTCCATGGCGTCCAATGCCATGAGCGTTCGCCGCACGTTACCGTGGGTTGGAAGACCGTCCTTTTTTACAAAAGCAACGATGGCACAGCTATCCGATTCCTCCGGGACATTGTTTCGGGTCATTTTACTACTCATAAATAGCCTCAAAAATAAGAGATTATTATTTCACCGGGTATCGAATGTATTGGGTGATTGGACATACAGAAAATATTTTGGAAAGGTACGATACCCGGGTCTGGTTACACTCTACCTGGGTATCTTTGTAGAAGGAAAACCGGAAATGGGCGTAGTCAGGCCAAAAGAAAACAGGCGTTTTCTAAGGATTACATCTCGCGTAGTATTTCCATTTCCGAGGGACACGGTTCAAAACCTTACGTAAAAGTCATATCTGTCAATTTACTCAAATCCTTGCCGGCGCTTGCCGTGGATTTGTGGATTTCCGGCGGATTCTAAAATAGAATCTGTTTGTCATAAATAAAAGTGATCTAAAAATAATCAATTTTTCCCGTCAGTGCAAGAAGAAAAATCATTTTAAAAAAATCTTGCGCAAATCCTAACTTTCCTGCGATTTTCTCCTTGCTTAATTTTCTAATTTTCGCTATATTAGGCCATTCATTTGTTCTTTGTGTTCCTGCAGGCGTGCGTCATTTAAAAGAGGAGGGTTTATGGCAGAAGAAAAAGTTAGACTACCGGAAAATGCGTACATTCCCCTGAAACCCGGAGAAAAATACATCCCGTTTATCCCCGCGGATATTCACCCGCCCGAAGTAACGGTGCGATCGGTGTCATGGGGGGTGGTTATGGCCTTAATTTTCACGGCAGCCACGGCCTACCTGGGCCTTAAAATCGGTCAGGTTTTTGAAGCGGCGATTCCCATTGCCATTCTGGCTGTTGGAATCGGAGCACTATACAATCGAAAAAGTACCATCCTTGAAAACGTTATTATTCAATCCATCGGTGCGGCCTCCGGCGTGGTTGTTGCCGGCGCTATTTTTACGCTGCCAGCCCTGTATATTTTAAAACTTCCGGTCAATTTTCTTCACATTTTTCTGGCCTCTCTGTTTGGCGGATTTTTGGGAATTCTCTTTTTGATTCCGATGCGAAAATATTTTGTGGCGGAACAGCATGGCCTTCTCCCCTTTCCCGAAGCCACGGCCACCACCGAGGTGTTGGTTACCGGTGAGAGCGCATCCGGTCAGGCGAAGGTTCTCGTGTATGCCGCCATTGTGGGGGGATTGTACGATTTTGCTATTGCCACCTTTGGCTTGTGGAAAGAAGTGGTTTCCACACGGGTGGTGCCTCTTTTTGCCACGTTAGCGGATAAGGCCAAACTGGTTATCAAAATGAATGCGGGGGCGGCTGTGATGGGCCTGGGCTACATCGTCGGCTTGCGCTATGCCCTGATTATCGCCGCAGGAAGCTTCGTGTCGTGGCTGGTTCTTATTCCCGCCATCTGGTTCTTCGGGGCCCACATTTCCTCGGTCATCTCCCCCGGAACTATTCCGATTGATCAGATGACGGCCGAGCAAATCTTTGGCAGCTACGTTCGCCACATCGGAATCGGAGGCATTGCGGCCGCCGGTATAATCGGCATCATTAAATATTCAAAGATTATTCTTTCGGCATTCAGCCTGGGATTTAAAGAATTGGTGGGTGGTGCAAAGGCCAGCGCCGGAACCGAACGAACCCAGCGGGACATCCCCATGTCTGCCGTAATTGCCCTGATTGCTCTTACCCTTATTCTCGTGCTGATGTTCTTCCGAATGATGGTGGTGGATACCTGGACAATTGCTCTGGCGGCATTGGTGGTGGTGTTTATTATTGCCTTTCTTTTTTCCACAGTAGCCGCTCAGGCCATTGCTATTGTCGGAGTCAACCCAGTTTCCGGAATGACCTTAATGACTCTGATTTTAGCCAGCGCCATTTTGGTGGCTCTGGGCCTGAAGGGAACCGAAGGGATGGTTTCCGCTTTGATTATCGGCGGTGTGGTCTGTACGTCGTTGTCCATGTCCGGTGGATTTGTGACCGATTTAAAAATTGGGTACTGGATCGGTGCCACACCGGCCAATCAGGAAAAATGGAAATTCCTGGGAACACTTTTTTCCGCCGCTGCAATCGGCGGGGTCATTTTGTTGTTGGATAAGGTTTACGGATTCGTTCCCGGTCCGGGGCACCCTCAGGCGCTGGCGGCTCCTCAGGCCAATGCCATGGCAGCCGTCATCACGGCGATCATGGGAAAAGGTGCGCCCTGGCTGCTCTACACGGCCGGTATTTTTATGGCGATTATCATGGAATTCTTGGGTGTTCCACCCCTGGCTTTTGCTCTGGGAATGTACCTGCCCATCGAATTGAACACGCCTGTTCTGGCCGGCGGACTGGTGGCCTATTTTGTGGAGAAAAGCAGCAAGAACCCGGATGTAAGCAAGGCGCGAAAAGACCGCGGTATTTTAATTGCATCGGGGTTTGTCGCTGGCGGGGCAATCATGGGAGTGGTCAGTGCATTTCTGTCATTGGGAATTAGCAGCGGCGTTATTCCGCACTTAAACACGGGCTTTGGTGAAACCGTTGCCGGGGAGTGGGTGAGCATCATTTTCTTCACGGCATTGTGTGTTTACATGTACCATTACGCCAAACGGGCGGCAAAGGAATAATTTTGTCGGAGCTGGAATACGCGTGTTTTTGGATCGAACCCAAGGGCAAACACGCAGTACAAAAACCTTATCTCGGAGGAATTGGATATGTCTGATTTTGAAAAAATGGTGGAAGCCGCCAAGCAGGCGATGATCCACACGATGGATTTGAAATCGGGAGAGAGCGTCCTGATTGTCACAGATTCCAAACGTAAAACCGTGGGTGAGGCCTTTGCCCGGGCGGCCGAAGCAGCCGGGGCGACCTCGGAACTGTACTTTCTTCCCGATGAAAAACGCCCGCTTTCGGAAATTCCGGAGGACCTGCCGCCTCTTCTGGACGGGAAAAATGTGGTCATCAACGCATTCATCGGCATGGCGGAAGAAACCCCGTTCCGAATCAAATGGATTAAAAAGGTGATTGAACCCCGGGACAAACGCCTCGGGCACGCCCCGGGCATCACAGAGGATATGATGCTCCACGGGCCGATGAATGTGGATTACGCCCGGATGAAGGATCTGATCAACCGCATGCTTAAGGCTCTGGAAGGTGCAAAAATGGCCCATGTGACGTCCCCGGCAGGGACCGATTTGGTGCTCAATATTGAGGACAGAGGATTTATGACGGATGTGTACATTACCAATGAACACTGGGGCAATCTGCCGGCAGGTGAAATCTGGTGCGGTCCCCACGAGGACGGTGCGGACGGGGTGTTTGTGTGCGACGGATCCATCGGCGACATCGGCATGGTGAAAAAACCCCTGAAAATTACGGTAGAAAAGGGCAAGATAACCGGTCTTGAAAGTGAAGATTCCGAGTTGGTGGCGAAGGTGCAGGAGCTTACCCGCGTGGACGAGTGGGCCAGCGTCATCGGCGAATTGGGAATTGGGTTGAATCCGGGTGCCCGGATTACCGGGAATCTCCTGGAGGATGAAAAGGCCTTTCGTACCATTCACATTGCCTTTGGCAACAACGACGAGATGCCCGGCGGAAAAAATCCATCGCAAACACACCGGGATTTTCTGACGAAAAATCCCACTCTTGTGGTCACGTACAAGGACGGCTCTCAACGCACCCTCATTAAAGATGGGGAGGTACAGGTCTGAGAGGGGCCTCTTTTGAAAGGCTGAAAAAAAATGAACCAAACCGATTCGTACGAAAAGATGATTCCCGAAGAGTTGGTCCGTGCAACGGGTCAATTTTTTGCCCACGCGAATTTGGAGGAATCCCGTGCGGCGCTGAAGGAATTTGAGAAAAAACAGCCCAACGTTGTTGAATTCGTTACGGCTCTTGGAAAAGAGCTGTCCGAAGAGGGGCGCAACCTGTTGGTTTATCTGGCAATGGTCCTCTGGAAGATTTTTGATTCCGCGGCCGAAGGGAATTTTCCGCTTCTCGACCAGGAGGAACTGGAAAAAAACTTTGAGGCGATTGAGGATTTCTTTCTGCAGGAAAAAGACCAATCGGAAGATGAAATTCTGACCAGGTTTCAGGAAAAATTTCCCATTCGGCAGCCATTTGTGTACCAATTTCTTTTCCAGAAATTACTTCAACCGGAGGACAACAGAACCTGGCCCGAGAATGAACTGCTTCTTTTATTCATCTCACTCAGCAGCCTGCTGAACAGTTTTAGCGAAAGGTACGAAAATATGAAATAAGACCTTGATAAATCATTTTTTAATTAATAAATTCTTAAATCTTTATGCGTGAATTGTGGTGGAATAGAGTAACCAATTAAAAGGAGGTACAATGGGATTGGAAATTTGGGCTCCGATTTTCGGCGGAATAGGCCTGCTTTTTTCGCTTGTCTTGTTTTACTGGGTCACGCGTTACCCCAAAGGTAACGAAACCATGATGGACATATCGGAAATGATTCATAAGGGAGCCATGACCTTTTTGAATCGAGAGTATCGAATTCTGGCCATTTTCCTGGCAACGCTATTTGTGATAATCTGGTTGACAATTAGCATTTACACGGCCATTGCATTTATCACCGGAGGCATTTTTTCCATGCTGGCCGGTTACATTGGAATGAATGCCGCCACACGGTCAAACGTCCGTACGGCTCAGGCAGCCACCGAAGGCCAGAACAAGGCGCTGGTGATTGCCTTTACCGGAGGGGCGGTGATGGGCATGGCAGTGGCCAGTCTGGGGCTGTTGGGTCTTTCGGTCTTTTTTATTATCTTCAAGGATCCGCTGGTGATTAACGGGTTTGCCATGGGTGCCAGTTCCATCGCCCTGTTTGCCCGTGTAGGCGGCGGAATCTACACCAAATCGGCTGATGTGGGGGCGGATCTGGTGGGTAAGATCGAAGCCGGCATCCCGGAGGATGACCCCCGAAATCCGGCCGTTATTGCAGACAATGTGGGCGACAATGTGGGCGACACCGCCGGCATGGGTGCCGATTTGTTCGAATCCTACGTGGGGTCTGTGGTCGCCACCATTGCCCTGGGTTCCCTGGTGGCCATTAATTCAACGAACTGGATGCTGCTGCCCATTCTTGCAATTACCCTGGGTCTGATTGCCTCGATCATCGGCGTTTATTCCGTACGGCTTTTCCAAAACAGCAATCCCCAATTGGCGCTGCGGTATTCCACGTATGTGGCCGTGGCGGTCTTTTTGGTGGGCGCGTACTTCCTGTCAAAAGCGGTAGTCGGTACCATCGCCCCCTTCTGGGCACTGGCTGCCGGCGTTCTGGCAGGGGTGGCCATCGGGCTATTTAGCGAATACTACACCTCGGGTCCGCCAATCAAGGAAATTGCCCGATCCAGTGAGACGGGTGTGGCAACCAATATTATTACCGGTCTGGCCAATGGAATGAAAAGCACCACCTGGCCGATCATTGCGATTGCGGCGGCTATTTACTTTGCCAATATGGCGTCTGGTGTGTACGGAATTGCTATCTCCGCTGTGGGCATGCTGGCAACCATCGGCATGACCATGTCTGTGGATGCTTACGGGCCGATTTCGGACAATGCCGGGGGGATTGCCGAGATGTCCGGTTTGGGGCCAGAGGTGCGTAAGATTACCGACCGCCTGGACGCTCTCGGAAACACCACCGCGGCCATCGGCAAGGGGTTTGCCATTGGTTCCGCTGCCCTGACGGCCCTGGCACTGTTTAGTGCGTATTCAAAATCGGTGGGATTGCACACCATCAGCCTGACCAATGCCAATGTAGTCATTGGCCTGTTGCTGGGAGCGGGACTCCCCTTTATCTTTGCAGCACTTACCATGCAGGCAGTGGGCCGAACCGCTTTTAAGATGGTGGAAGAAGTCCGCCGACAGTTTCGGGAGATCCCGGGGCTCATGGAGGGCAAAGCCAAACCCGATCCCGAAACCTGTGTGGACATCAGCACCAAAGGTGCCTTGAAAGAAATGATCGCACCCGGAATTCTGGCGGTCACGGCCCCCGTGGCTATCGGCTGGCTTCTGGGTGGTGAGGCTTTGGGCGGCCTTCTGGCCGGAGCCACCTCTGCCGGTGTGCTTTTGGCCTTGATGATGACCAACGGAGGCGGTGCCTGGGACAATGCCAAAAAATGGATTGAAGAAGGTAATCTCGGCGGGAAAGGCACAGACGTCCACAAAGCAGCTATTGTCGGAGATACCGTAGGAGATCCGCTAAAGGACACCTCCGGTCCCTCAATGAACATCTTGATCAAGCTGATGTCGGTCGTCTCTCTGGTTTTCGGCCCGGTGATTATTAAACTCCACCACTGGCTGATCAGTCTGTTTTAAATTGCAGGAATTGAGAAAATCTAAAAGAAGACGAAAAGGGTGTCTAAAAATAATTTCAGGCCGATCATAAAAACAAATCCCGGAAGCCCCGTGCTTCCGGGATTTTGGGCCGGGGCATGAAAAAAAGCATTCTTTTTTACATTAGCGGTCACGGTTACGGACACACGACCCGGTCGGTAGAGGTTATGAAAAAACTGCTGGAGATTAAACCGGATGTGCATCTGTTGATCAAAACAGATGCGCCGGAGTGGTTTTTTCGCCTGAATTTACCGAAAGGGCATTTCACACTGGTTTCGGAACCGGTTGACGTGGGGCTGGTTCAAACAAACAGCTTTGTGGCAGACCGCAGGAAAACCCTGGAGGCGTTTGCCCGATTTTACCTGAATTTTAAAAACCGTCTTCCGGGGGAACTCCGGTTTGTCCGGGAAAATCAGGTGGAACTCATTGTGGGTGATATTTCGCCTTTGGCGTTTGAGGTGGCGCGCGCAGCCGGCGTGCCCGGCATTGCCCTTGCCAATTTTTCCTGGGATTGGATTTACGAACCCTACGCAGAAACCTACCCCGAGTTTTCCTGGGTTGTACCGGTGCTGAAAATGCTTTACGGCAAAGCGGATGCCCTGCTCCGCCTGCCCCTGCACGGAGATTTGTCGGCCTTTCCCAATCCACGGGATATCCCCCTCATTGCCCGCAAAGCGCAGCTTTCCCGGGAAGCGGTTCGGGAGAAGCTGGATTTTTTACCGGATCCATTCCACACCCGAATCGGTTTGATTTCCCTGCGGGCTGACGATCTGGCTCAAATTGATCTCCGCCGTCTGGCCGAAATCCCGGAGTTCCACTTTTTGGTTTTCTCGGCAAAAAGTCCCGTACCTCATGTGCACACCCTGCCGCCCGATTTTCTTCCCTACCAGGAGCTGGTACATGCCTGCGATGTAGTAATTTCCAAACCCGGCTACGGAATTGTGTCTGAGTGTATTGCCAACCGGACGCCCCTGCTGTTCACGAGTCGCGACGATTTTCGCGAATACGATGTGCTTGCAGAAGGAATTCTGGCGTTGGGATTGGGACGCTTTTTGCCGCGGGAGCGCTTTTTCGCCGGTGACTGGCGGGAGGCACTGACGGCCCTCCCGGATTTAGGAAGCAATTGGAATCCGCCGCCTGTGAACGGAGCGGAGGAGGCGGCGCGATTTTTGGCAAAATGGCATGAATAAATGAACCGGCGAAAAGACGCCGTTTTTCTCTCCCATAGCGTGAAAGGGGAATCTGTGAAACGGATTGTTGGGTTCTGGGTTATTGTTTGTCTGGCCATTGGGGGATGGCTTGCAGGGGTGCGGGGCCAGGAGGTTCGCACCCGTACCATTGTCCCCGGCGTAACCTTTTCTGCTATTCAGGATACCACGGTACCCCGCCGGATTTTCGTGCTGAAAATTGATTTGACCCGCCCGGAATTACAGCTTCACACGGTGAAAGCCAAAAACCGCCTGCTGGGATTGGCAACCGTAAGTGCCATGGTGCATTCTTTCAAACGCGAAAACGTTTTGGCGGCGATTAATGCCGATTTTTTCAACAAAACAGGGTGCCCGGTTAACCTTCAAGTCCAGCGGGGCGAGCCCCTAACCGATCCGATTTCCTACCCGGTTTTTGGTTTTACAACCTCGGGAAAACCGTTTATCAGGCGCCTGAGCTTTCGCGGGGAGCTTCTTGCACCGAAGGGGACATTTCCAATCGGCGGCATCAATCGCCAGTGGCATCCGGATGAGCTGGTTTATTTTAATGCCTTTTTTGGGGATTCCGTGCTGGCTAATCCTTGGGGAGTCACCGTTTTGCTTCATCCGGTGGGAAACTGGAAAAATGGCCGCCGTGTTTTTCAAGTCAATCGGTTGGTGCATGTCCGCAGGGTGGCTCTGCATCCGGGGCAGGCGGTGCTGGTCGGGCATCGAAAGGCCAGACTCTGGCTGGAAAAAAATCTGCATCCCGGACAACGAGTGACCATTCAATTTCGCTTTCCCCCCTTGAAAGAAGGGATTCGGGAAGCCACCGGCGGTTTGCCGCAGATCCTGAAAAATGGAAGGTATCTGGAAAAATTCAAAAAGAAGGGATTTACCGGAAAACGCCATCCTCGCACGGCGGTGGGCATTTCCCGGGACGGGAAGACCCTGTTCTGGATGGTCGTGGACGGCAGGCAGCCCGGGTACAGTCTGGGGATGACCCTTCGGGAACTGGCCGATTTCTTGAAATCCCTGGGAGCATACAACGCCGTGAATCTGGACGGCGGGGGTTCCAGCACAATGGTGGTTCGGGGGCACGTGGTGAATCACCCGTCAGATGCGGCCGGTGAACGTCCGGTCAGCAACGCCTGGATGCTGTTTCGGGAAAAAACGGCCAGGCCGCAACGGCCGGAATAATGACAGTAATATGAAAAACCCTGGAAGAACCTTGCGAAGGGTTAGAACCTTCGCAAGGTTGTCTGAAGAAAGGTTCTTTTTTCAGAAAAAAAGAGTATTTGTCATTGCGAGTAGTGAAGAATGAGCAACGTAGCAATCTCATAATAGATTGTAAATAATGGGATTGCACGCCATTGGCGCATTTTTAAAAATGGAGGATCAAGGTGTTTGATTCCAAAATCTACCAAAATCGGCGGGACATCCTGAAAAGAAATATTTCATCGGGTTTGCTGCTATTTCTTGGAAATAGTGAAAGCCCAATGAATTACCCGGCCAACGTGTACCGGTTCCGGCAGGACAGCTCGTTTCTGTACTATTGGGGATTGGACAAACCCGAATTGGCTGCTCTGATCGATGTGGATGCCGATCGGGAGATTCTCTTTGGCAACGATTTAAGCATGGACGACATTGTCTGGACGGGACCGCAGCCGTCCCTCGCCGATCAGGCTGCACAGGCGGGTGTCATTCAGACAGCCCCTCTTGCAGAATTGCCGAAATGGCTGGAAAAAGCAATTGCCGCAGGCCGGCAGATTCATTTTCTGCCCCAATACCGGGGAGAAAACAAGCTGAAACTGGCCGAGTGGTTGGGCATTCAACCCGGATTTGTGAACCGGTACGCTTCGGGACCCCTTCGAAAAGCGGTCATTGCCCAGCGCTCCGTGAAAGACGAACTGGAAATTTCGGAGATCGAAAAGGCCGTGGGCATCACCCGGGCAATGCATCTGCGCGCACTGAGAGAAACGCAGCCGGGCCGGTTTGAGTACGAAATTTCCGGCCAGGTGGAGGGGGTGGCCCTGGCTTCCGGGGGACGGTTATCCTTCCCGATTATTTTCTCTGTGCACGGTGAAACGCTTCACAACGAATTTCACGGTAATCTTCTGCAAACGGGTGATCTGGTGGTGCACGATTCCGGCGCGGAGGCACCTTCACACTATGCCGGGGACATTACCCGGTCGTTCCCGGTAAGCGGCACATTCACATCCAAACAGCGTGAGATTTACGAGGTGGTGCTGAAAACTCAGTTAACCGCCATTGAAGCGGTGCGACCCGGTTTCCCCTATCGGGATGTCCACCTGCTGGCCGCTAAAACGATGGCCGAAGGATTGAAAGACCTGGGACTGATGACGGGAGACGTCAACGAGGCGGTGGCCGCAGGAGCCCACGCCCTGTTTTTCCCGCACGGATTGGGGCATATGCTGGGCCTGGACGTGCACGATATGGAAGGACTGGGGGAAGATTGGGTGGGCTACGACGAGGAAATCACCCGCAGCGACCAGTTTGGCCTGGCTTTTTTGCGGCTGGGAAAACGCCTGCGCCCCGGGTACGTCCTTACCGTGGAGCCCGGAATTTATTTTATTCCGGCGCTGATTGATCAATGGAAAGCGGCCAAACGGCTGGCAGCGTTTATTGATTACGATCGTGTCGAAACCTACCGGGATTTGGGCGGCATCCGCATCGAAGATGATGTGCTGGTTACGGAAAAGGGGCACCGGGTTCTGGGCGAACCCATTCCAAAAACCGTAGAAGAGATTGAGAACCGGGTGGGGAAAGTGTGATTGGTGGGGGCAATTTGTAATGTGCCCCTGTGAAAATAGACGGAATAATTTTTGTGTGAATGAAAACTACCACCCTTAAATCCGATTTTTTACTCTTAATCACCGCAACCATCTGGGGATTCGCCTTTGTTGCCCAGCGAGCGGGCATGCAATTTGTTGGGCCATTTACGTTCAATGCCGCCCGGTTTACCCTGGGCGCATTGGCCTTGGGCGGTTTGGTGTGGGGACGCACCCGCAAAAGTTCCCGGGCCGTGCCAAAGATCCCTTCACGGACGCTTTTGGTGGGAGCAGGGTCTGCGGGTGTCATTCTTTTTCTTGGGTCAACCTTTCAGCAGATGGGCCTTGTTACGACCACGGCGGGGAAAGCCGGTTTCATTACCGGATTGTACGTGATTTTAGTCCCTATTCTCGGTATCTTTTTGGGCAATCGGACCCGCCGCCAAACCTGGGTGGGAGCGTTTTTGGCTGTAGCGGGACTGTATTTTTTGAGTATTCACGAAGATTTAACCATGACCATCGGAGACGGGCTCGTGCTGGTGAGCGCTTTTTTCTGGGCCTCTCACGTGTTGCTCATTGACCACCTGACGACCCGTCTGGACACGTTTCAACTGGCTTTTGTTCAATTTCTTGTGTGTGCGGGACTCAGTGCCATTGGCGCCGTAGCCGCAGAGGAAATCCTCTTTGCGCAGATTCTGGCAGCTGCGGTTCCCATTCTGTATGCAGGACTGATGTCTGTGGGTATTGCCTACACCCTCCAGGTTGTGGCGCAGAAGGACGCGCACCCCTCCCATGCAGCGATCATTATGAGCCTGGAGTCGGTATTCGCGGCCCTGGGCGGCTGGTGGATTTTACGTGAAGGATTGACCTTCCGCGAAGGACTTGGCTGTCTGCTCATGCTGACTGGAATGGTGGTTTCACAGATTCGGTTCCGAAATCGCGCGAAAGAGGTTCTGTAAGGTTCTGAAATCCTGAATTCGGAGACTTTTTAATCAAGGCAAAAAAGGCAGAAAAAATATTACCGGCCGTATTTCCCGATGAGTTCCGCCTGTTCCAGAATATGTCCTTCCATGGCCTTTAAAAGCTCTGCTTTTGTTACACCTGGCGGCAAATTGAGGAATGTGTCCAGCGCGTAAAGCCTGAAGAAATAACGGTGAATGCCGCCCGGAGGACAGGGTCCGCCGTAACCGATTTTTCTGAAATCGTTGAGCCCCTGCCTGGCACTGTTAGCCAGGTTTTTTTTCGGAGGGACATCTTCCGGGAGTTGAGTGATCGTCGTCGGAAGATCAAACAGAACCCAGTGCACCCAGGTTCCCATCGGCGCGTCGGGGTCATCGCAGATGAGCGCAAGACTTTTGGCGTTGGGCGGAACGCCTTCCCAGCTTAACGGCGGCGACACATTGGCCCCGTCACAGGTGTACCGGGCTGGAATCATCCCGCCGGCCTCAAATGCCGAACTGATTAATTGAAGAGCCATAACAACCTCCTTACACCCTATTTTATTTTACTCAATTCGTGGTTAAAATTCCCTGCAGCGCGCGCCGCAGCAGCACCCCGCACATTTCTTTCCGGTAGTCCGCCTCCGACCGGATGTCCGAAATCGGGTGAGCCTCCATTTTGATGCGTTCGACGGCCTCCTGAATGAGCGGCTCGCTCAGGGGGTTTCCACGCAGGAGTTTTTCCGTCTGCACGGCACGCACCACGGTGGGAGCGACCGCTCCCAGAGCCAGGCGGATGTCCCGAATCGTTCCGCCCGAGATATGTCCCCAGAAAGCCAGCGAGACTTTAGAAATCGCCAGCGCTTCCCGCTGTCCCAGGCGAAGGAAGCCGCCCTGCCAGAAATCCGGTTGGATAGGAAAACGGATTTTTGTCAGCAGTTCCTGAGGGTCCCGAACCGTTTTCCCGGGACCGGTGAAGAAATTCTCAATTTTAATCCAGCGAATACTGTTGACGCTTTCCAGACACACCTCGGCACCCAGCACAAAAAGCGGCGGGATGGAATCCCCTGCAGGCGAGGCGTTCATAATGTTGCCGCCCAGCGTGGCCAGGTTTCGGATCTGGGGGGACCCCATGATTTGAGCGGCCTGAAAAAGCGGCACGGCGTGTTTTTGAAAAAGCCGGTTGTCTAAAATGTCCCCGAATGTAACCCCGGCTCCGAATGTGAGCTGGTTGTCTTCGATAACGATTTCTTTTAATTCCGGGATAAAACTGAGGTTCAGCAAATGCCGCGGACGCACCACTCCGTCCTGCATCCGTACCACCAGATCGGTCCCGCCCGAAAGAACGGTGTAGCGGCCGGGATTTTCGGCCAGCATCTGAAGTACTTCGTCCAGGGCTTTGGGGGAATAGGTTTGAATGGCAGTGACTTGCATGTCCGAATCCTCTGTTTTTACTTGCTTATTGTTCAACACCCTAAAAAGGATGTAAAAGATTCTAAGGCTATCGAAACGAATTCAAATCCGCCCACTGGCGGGTTAGCTTTCCGTTGAAACAGGGTTCAAAATAAATTGGGGCGATTCTGAAACCCGTTCCGTTTGCCGATTTTTCACCTGAATCATTTCCGCCACAATACTGACGGCGATCTCTTCCGGAGTTTCCGCCCGGATGGCCAGACCCACCGGTGTGTGTACCTGTGCCAAACGATCTTCGCTGACCCCTTTCTCCCGAAGCTTGCTGAATAGCTCCGCCTTTTTCCGAACACTGGCCAGCATGCCCAGGAAGGTCAGGGGTTTGTGAATCAGTGCCTCCAGAACCTCCAGATCAAATTTGTGATGGCGGGTGGCGATGACCACGTAATCCTGCGGCTGAACCGAAAGGGTTTCCGCCACTTTGCCCGGATTCCCGAGATGAAGCTTTCGGGCTTCCGGAAAACGCGCCTCGGTGAGTACTTCTTTGCGATCGTCGATGATTTCGCAATCGAATCCCACAAATCGAGCCAATCGGTACAGGGCGTGCGCCACGTGTCCGCCCCCAAAAATAAAAAGCGTTGGGGTGATTTGCAGCGGCTCGATGAAAAACTCCATCGTTCCACCGCACACCATCGCCGAACCCGCGCGTCCGTCTTCGGCCATATTGTACACCAGCGTGTCGGTTCGGTTCTCGCGGATGCAGGTTTTTGCCAATTTGATGAGTTTGGCCTCGGCGGCCCCGCCGCCTACGGTACCCGTGGTGTGCCCCTCCCAATCGACCACCATCTTGGCGCCTGCCTTCCGCGGGGTAGACCCCTCCGTGCGAATAACGGTCACCACCGCCGCCGGGATTTTATTTTGCTGCAATTCCAGAATTTTCTCGTAGATGTTCAATGAATTGTCCACTCTTGTTTTCCGATGAATTTTTTCGGGGCGATTCGTGAATCGGCCCTACAGAATTTACGATTTATTCAAAATACCGATCGCTTTTCCAATTTTTGGGATTGGCCGCAATGTATTTTCGAATTTTCCATAATTCGTTTTCATTGCGAATAATGTGTTCATAATAGTTGCGCTGCCAGACGGAA
>JAADHR010000072.1 GCA_013151735.1 Calditrichota bacterium
GACTGTTTTTTGGGTTTTTTAGAATCCCGTAAAATTTGTAGTTGATTGCATTTTTGGTTTTTGAGACAGGGTAACAGAAATGCCTGCGAAGGTTATTTTATCGGATCATTTTACCAATGCAATATGATCCGCAAAGGCATCACCGACGATCCATTCGCCTAAAGGGGTATGATTATTCCCAACCGGGGTGGTATTTTGTGACCGTTATAATCCAAGACCGAATTATGTTATTGGGTAATGTGATCGATGAGAAAATGGTTTTGAATGATGCCGGACAAATGATACAAACCGTTTGGGATGAAATACCAAAATATTATCCCGGAATCAAAATAGACGTATCGCAAATTATGCCCAACCATTTTCATGGAATAATCCAAATCGTAGGGGCAGATCCCCGTATCTGCCCGTTAGGGCAATCACGGGGGATTGCAAAAGGGCAATCACGGGGGATTGCCCCAACGGAGGGGATTGCAAAAGGGCAATCACGGGGGATTGCCCCAACGGAGGGGATTGCCCCAACAAAAGGGTTATCGTTGCCAGACGTTGTACAACGATTTAAAACGTTAACCACCAAACGTTATATTGACGGGGTCAAACAAAATAATTGGCCGAGGTTTAATGGTAAATTATGGCAACGAAATTATTGGGAGCACATCATCCGTAATGAATTGGAATTAAACCGCATTCGAAGATATATAATCGAGAATCCAAAAAAATGGAATAGTGATCGGGATTATTCGGATTCTTAAATTGGGGCAATCACAGGGGATTGCCCCAACACAGGGGATTGCCCCAACACAGGGGATTGCCACAACAGAGGGGATTGCCCCAACAGAGGGGATTGCCACAACAGAGGGGATTGTCCCAACCGAAGGAATTGCCTCCACAGAGGCAGATTGCTTTATCTCTAAAGAAATTGAATGAAAAAATGAGGCCTTTTATGAAAAAGTACGGTATTTTACTGATCGTTTTGTTTTTTGCGGTTAGCAGCGTTCTGGCCCAACCGGGAGGAAAAGGGCATCGCGGAAAACGGCACAGACAGCAGCAATTTTCCTTGCAGCCACGCGGACAGTGGCAAACCTATCCTCAGGGAGTCTTGTTTTTCAACACATTTTCGACCAATTTTATCGGATTCGGTGGAAATTATTTTTTCCGTCCTTTTATGAAAAACAGGCGGTTTGGGGTGTCGATAATGATGATTCCCTATCCGGAAAAGAGCTTCCCCGATGTAACCATGTACTACGATCCGTACTACGGGGATTATCTCTACATGCAGAGTCCCTACCACCGAAGCCGCAGCCTTTTCTCGCTGTTTGGGTTGTACCGGCAGCGGCTTTTCTCGCAAAGATTTCGGAATGAATTTCAGCCTTACCTGATCGTCGGAGCGGGACCCCTGCTTGCCTACGAATCGATTCCCGGACGGGGATTTTTGCACAGCCAGACGCAAGTTACGCTTGCAGGGATGGCGGGTCTGGGCCTGACCTACAATCTCACGGGCTGGTTTCTTTCAGTTGAGCTGCACTATCTTTTGATTCATTTTAAACGACCCATTTATCAGAAAATGGTCATGGATTCCTGGTCGTTCCAGTTTGGCGTGGGTAAATATTTTCGGTAGGCCGTTTTGCAAGTCAGGCCGATGCGTCCAACATTGAACAAAAACAGGAGAATCAGCGTCTAAAAAGGTGTCTAGTTAAGAGGAGGACACGCTCTTGAAATCATTCAAATTTAGAAACATGATTCTCCTGGCCGGGCTTATTTTGGGCCTGACAGCTGCCGGTTTTGCGCAGAGCTGGTTTATTCCACAGCCGCCGCCGCACATTCCGCGTCCTGTTCATTTTGGATTTCCGGTTCTTGAAAAAGAGGCCATTCGCTTCTCCGTTCAGGATCAGGCCGGGAAAATAACGGTAGAACAGGTCTGGAAGAATCCCTCCACTGCCCCGATCGAAGGCAGGCTGATTTTCCCGCTTCCAGCCGGTGCCCGTGTCACCCATTTTGAAATGACGGTGAATGATACGGTAGTTACCGGAAAGTTATTCACCCGCGAAAAGGCCAGGCAAATTTACGAGGAAATTGTCCGTAACTTGCGAGACCCCGCCATTCTTGAATACCTGAATGACCACCTGTTCCAAACGCAAATCTTTCCCATTCCGGCTCATCAAAGCCGGCGGATATCACTTACGTATCAGGCCATTTTTCCGTCTGATCACAACCGTGTAACCCTGAAACTTCCTCTGTTCGTTCAGCGATTCCGTTGGCGCCGCAGCGAACGGATGCTCCCACAGAAAGACCTCGTTATCTCAGGAATTGTGCGTTCAAAAATTCCCCTGAAGACGATTTATTCACCCAATTCAGGTGTTGATATTTTTCAGGTTAGTGACCACGAGGTGAAGGTCAGTTTTGAGGGCCGTGTGTCCGATCAAAAGAGAAGTGACTTTCGTCTGGTGTACTCGCTTCAGAGCGACCCGGTCGGCCTCTCTGTGTTGACATTCAAGGAACCGGCTGCACCGGGGTATTTTTTGCTGCTGGCATCGCCGTCAATTGATCAAAATCGTAAACAATCCCTTCCGACGGATTTTGTTTTTCTTCTGGATCGATCGGGAAGCATGACGGGTGAAAAACTCGCCCAGGCCAAAAAGGCACTCAGATACTGTTTGAATCATTTAAAACCGGGTGATCGCTTTGGACTGGTGGCGTTCAGCTCAGACGTAACCCTTTTTAAAGAAAGCCTGCTGCCGGTTCCCAAATGGCGAAAAAAGGCCCTGAAATTTATTGACCAGTTGGAAGCGGCCGGCGGAACGAATCTGAATGCGGCTCTTTCGTCTCTAAAGAAATTTAAAAGCGATTCCACGCGCCCTCTGGAGGTCATTTTTCTGACGGATGGGAAACCGACCGTCGGTGTAACCGAGGAGGCCGACATACTGAAATCTTTCCGAAAGGACATTCCTCCCAATCTTCGCCTGTTTATATTCGGCGTGGGATTCGATGTGAACACGTTTTTGCTCAATCATCTTTCGCAGGAAGGACACGGAACGGTAGTTTATGTGGAACCGGAATCCAATCTTGAGGTCAAAATATCGAATTTTTTTGAAACGATCAAATCACCCGTACTCACGAATCTTTCGCTGGATTGGGGAGGACAGACCGTTCGCGAGGTTTTCCCAAAAAAGCTGCCGGATTTATTTCGGGGCGGGCAGTTGATTGTGGCCGGAAGGTACGAAAAAACCGGTGATTTTCGGGTAGAATTGAAGGGCGCTTTTCAGAATCGGGAAAAGGCTTTTGCGAAAATCGTCCGCTTTCCGGCTCAAACACGGGAAAACGATTTTGTCCCCGTTATCTGGGCATCCCGTAAAATTGGCTATTTATTGGATGAAATCCGGTGGCACGGCGAGAACGACGAACTCAAGAATGAAATTGTTCGCCTGAGCAAAAAATTTGGCATTGTAACGCCGTACACGTCGTATCTCATCCGGGAACCGGAGCGGCCTGTGGTTTTGCAGCCAACAACAGGGGGGCCGCCAACGCCGCCTCCGCCCCACTTCAATCGTTCGAAAAACGTCTTTTTGCAGGATTTTGCCAGTAAGGCCGCTGTGGAAAGCGGAGTCAGTTCCTTTTACATTAGTAAAGGAATTCAAAACCTGAAACAAAGCAGGGCCCTGCCCGCGGAGTCCAGAACGAACAGGGTGCGATTTGTGGCGGGACGCAGCTTTATTTTCAGGGACAGTCTCTTTGTGGAACAGCGCGTGGAATCCAGACCGGCGGATGTAAGCGTGGTATTTGGTTCGCCGGCCTATTTTGATCTGCTGACCTGGCATCCGGAGTTAAGCGAAATATTTGCACTGGGGAAGGCAGTAAAGTTTGAATATGGAGGCATTGTTTTTCAAATCTCAAAAAACGGAACAGAAAAATGGAGTCCTGATGAAGCTGAAAAATATCGACGGTTGGCGTCAGGAGTGGATTGAGGGATTAAAAAAAGAAGTGGATAGCCTGATTGAATGGGCTTTCAGGGAAGATTTTGGCAGTTGGGGGGATGTAACCAGTCAGGCCATTTTTCACAGGAATGATACGGGAACGGCCCGGGTTGTGGCTAAATCCGAAGGGATTGTGGCCGGTTTGTTTGCCGTTCGCGGCGTATTTGAACGAAAGTCACCGGAAATACAGATTGAGGAAATGTGTGAAGACGGTGATTTTGTGACTTCCGGGGAAACGCTATTAATTGCAGAAGGTTCTGTGGAGGATTTGCTGAGTGCCGAACGAACCGCCCTGAATTTTTTGGGGCGGCTTTCCGGAATGGCTACACTTACCGGGAAATTTGTGGAGGCTGTTTCCGGAACCCGGACAAAAATTCTGGACACGCGCAAAACAACCCCCGGCTGGCGGTTTTTGGAAAAGTACGCCGTAAGGCAGGGGGGAGGGGTCAATCACCGGATGGGACTTTTTGACCGGGTTTTGATCAAGGATAATCACATAAAGGCGGCCGGAGGGATTCGTCCCGCGGTTCAGGCCGTCAGGGAGTATCTTTCCCGCCGCGGGTTGACTCTTCCCATTGAGGTGGAGGTCAAAAATCTGTCTGAACTGGAAGAGGCGCTTGGCCAAACAATTCAGCAAATCATGCTGGATAATATGGATCCGGACACGATGCGGCAGGCGGTGAAACGGGTTTCAGGCAGAATTCCGTTGGAAGCGTCCGGTGGAATCACACTTGAAACGGTTCGGGCCGTCGCCGAAACGGGAGTCGATTTCATTTCAGTGGGGGCGCTTACGCATTCAGCCCCGGTTTTGGATGTGTCCATGCTCATGGTGTAGGAAAAAATAAGTCCCCGGCACCGTCTTTAACGTGCCGGGGACGTTTGTCACTTCTGTATTCCGTGAATGAATTTCCTCAGGGCATCCACTGCTTTCTTGCTGTGCGTGCCCCGATTTGTTTCCAGGTCCACATAATGGGCGTTTGGGAGGAGGGCGGTCATTTTTTTCAGATTCTCCGGTTCGTGGAGTTTGTCTTTGGACGCACCAACAATTAAAACCGGGCAGGTGACGGCTCCCAATTTATCCCAAACCGTGTATTTGGCCAGGGCAAGCACGGCTTTTTTCAATTTCCAGGGATCAGCGGCATCCAGTGCATGGGAATATTTTTCATACTGGGCGTAATCCGTAGTAACATCCAGACGAAAATTGCGTAGATACCATTTTACAAACGGCTTGAAAATCAGGTACAAACGCGGCGGAAACGGGCGGATAAGCCAGAGTCCCCAGCGCGGAACACGGAATTCCGCATTGGGTGCCACGAGAGCCAGAGCTTTCGGTTGAGGGTGCAGGTGGATTACGGCATCCAGAATGGCTGTGGCTCCCAGGGAGCTTCCCATAAGAATGTACCGATCGGGTTTCACTCCGAGTCGGGAAACGAGGTGAACAAGGTCTTCCCCAATGCGGTCAACGCTGAAGCTCACCCTACCCCGAATACGGGAGGATATTTTTTCGCGGGTTTCGATGTAGAAAACGCGAAAGTCCCGTGTCATTTCACGGAGCACATCCCGCCAGGCAATGGGTTTTGAAATCCAACCGCTGACGAAAACAATATCGGGATTGTTTTGTTTTTGTACGGGCAAAAAGGTAATGACCCGCAATAAAACGTTTGGGGCGGCTGGCAGCCATTTTTCAGAAAATGAGCTTCCCGCAGCACAAAGTTCCGAGAGGTTTTCCATTTTTTATTCTTGTGGTTTGAATATTTATAAAATATCGTTTTAACACCGACTGCTAAAATATACAAAAATAATTTCGGATTGTCATTAAAATTCTTTTTACTTAGGGTGAATATCTGAGCTGTCCATGCTGACTAAAAAAATGAATCCTGTTTTATTGGAAGGAAAAATCCCTGCTACGTTGACGCGGTTAACGCTTCAGATGTCCGTTGGCATTTTGGCCATGCAGGTTTTCAATCTGGTAGACACGTTTTTTGTCGGGCAGCTCGGAACCAATCAGTTAGCCGCAATGGGGTTTACCTTCCCCGTTGTCATGGTGATTAACAGCATTGCGCTTGGGCTGGGCATTGGGGCCTCATCTGTGATTTCACGCGCCATTGGCGAGGGAAATCAATCCGGGGTTCGCCGCTTTACAACCGATGCTTTGTCGCTTTCATTAATTATTGTCACATTTTTTGTGGTTATTGGGCTATTTACAATTGAACCGCTTTTTCGCTCCCTTGGGGCCACCGGAGAGGTAATTCGCTACATCGAATCCTATATGAGAATCTGGTTTTTGGGGATGCCCTTTGTGGTGATTCCAATGGTGGGCAACAGTGCCATTCGGGCGACGGGCGATACCAAAACGCCCAGTTTTATAATGGTGAGCGCCGTGCTTGTGAACATCATTCTGGATCCGCTGCTTATTTTTGGGTACGGTCCGTTTCCAAGATTGGAATTGGCCGGTGCGGCCTTGGCTACGGTTATCTCCCGGGGGTTGACGATGGTATTGTCGCTCTGGATTCTCTACCGGCGTGAGAAAATGCTGACGTTTGCCGTGCCAAGAGTAAAAGAGGTCGTTCAATCCTGGGGGAAAATCCTATATATTGGCCTGCCGGCCGCTGCAACCAATTTGATCACCCCGATTTCGATGGGTGTGATTACGCGATTGGTAGCCGACTACGGGGCGCCGGCTGTGGCAGGTTTTGGCGTGGGGTCGCGCATCCAGATGTTTTCCCTGGCTATAATCGGCTCCCTTTCGTCGGTTCTCACCCCTTTTGTCGGGCAAAATTGGGGAGCCAAATATTATACAAGAATTAAGAATGGCGTGAAATTCAGTTATCTGGTTTCACTTATTTGGGGTATTTTTCTTTTCCTGCTTTTTTTGTTGGCCGCCAATCCTCTTGCCGCCCTTTTTAATCGAAATCCCCAGGTTATCGCGGCAACGGATGCGTATTTGAAAATCGTATCAATTGGCTTTCCGGCTCTTGGAATTCTGATATTGACCGCGTCCATATTTAATGCCCTTAACAAGCCGCTGCCGGCATCGCTGCTCATGATTGCGCGAATGTTTGTACTGTATATTCCGTTGGCTTATTTGGGTTCAAATTTGGTGGGATTAACCGGGATATTTTGGGCGGCGGTTCTTTCGAATTTTATGGCAGGCACAGCAGCCTACTTCTGGATTAAGAAAGAAATGGCCGGTTTTGGCCGAAAGCCCCGGTTAAATTAAGGAAATTCTTAATCGATATAAAAAATAACCCCCTCAGAAAGCTATTTTTTTGTAGGTCTCGTAAGTCTTAAAAATTTTAAATACATAGTGCCGGGTTTGACCCGGAAGGTGTCTCTTGATGCTGTTCCAGCGATCGGGGTATCGGGTTCTTTTTTGGGCGCGCAAAACCCGCTTATGTCCCGCGTTGTAGCTGGCAAACATAAAAGCGAGCCGGTCTTTCCCTTTTTCATCCTTCCAGATTGTGTACAAACGGCGGTCGTACAGGCAGCCCAGTGCAATATTAATTTCAGGTTTAAGCAATAACTTAGGGTGTGTGCCCAGGTGTCTGGCCGTTCCGGGCATGATTTGCATGAGACCCAAAGCCCCAACGCGGCTGCGGGCGTTTTCATTGAATTTGCTTTCCGCATAAACCTGTGCGGCAATCAGTCGCCAGTCAAATCCATAACGCCAGCTGTATTTCTTGATGATCCGGTCGTATCTGGAAATTCGACCCGGGCGCATGACGGTGATGTGGTTCAGATACTGCCGCCAATCTTGTTCGGGAGTCTCATTCTGAACGTCAACTTGTGCAGAATCGGGAGCAACAGACACGTCAGATGATTCGGGAAATGAATCTGCCTTTTCCGAAGGAGAAGTACAGAAAAAGACAAATAATCCGAACAGAAGAAGGAGGCTAAATTTGCCCGATAACATATGCTAATCCCAGGAATATTGCTGCTATCATGATTGCCAACCCGACATTTCGATTCTCTGCAATTTCCATTCGAATATCCAGTTTTTCCAGTTTGTCAAATAACCGCCAGGCAAAAAAACAGGCCACTGCAAAAAAAACCGCCTTAACAATAATGTACGAAAAATTAAGCAAATAGGTTTTAAGCAGGTCACTAACCATTGCAGGTCTCCTATTCTGAACGTTGCAATTTTTCCATCCGGGCAACCGATGTGCATTGGGAAAGCGTTCTTTCCCGATTAAATTCCCTTAAATTTACCGGAATTGGCCTTAGAAGTCAAGGAAAAATTACTTTTCGCGAAAAGAAAAAGGAGACCTTCCTCAGATTCCCGCTCCGTTTTCAAAAATGGGTTTTTCATTATTAAACGGTTTTTCCAGTTCCCGAAGAATTTTTTCGGTCTTGTGCAAAGACTCTTTATGAGTATTTTGCAGATGTGCGACCTCCTTTTCCAGTTCCAAAACCCGATCGACCAGCTCCCGGATGACCCTGGACACCGGGTCGGGCAGTTTATTGTGATCCAGAACCTTTAGATCAAAATTATTGGTTTCGTGAAGCGTGCGTCCCGGGATTCCCACAACAACGGAGTGCGGCGGAACGGATTTTAGCACAACCGATCCGCTCCCGATCCGGCTGTGATGCCCGATGCGAATATTCCCGAGGATCTTTGCACCACTTCCCACAACCACATGCGATTCAAGGGTGGGGTGTCTTTTCCCCTTTTCAAGGGAGGTTCCCCCCAGAGTGACGCCCTGATAAATAAGGCATTCGTCTCCGACCTCTGCGGTTTCGCCGATCACGATTCCCATTCCGTGATCAATAAAAACGCCTTTTCCAATTTTTGCGCCCGGATGAATTTCAACGCCCGTCAGAAAGCGGGTCACGTGGGAAATTAACCGGGGAATCACCGGGAGCCTGAGCTTCCATAAAAAATGGGATATTCGGTGCGCCCAGATGGCATGGAGTCCCGGGTACGCCAGGATAATTTCTACCACATTTTTGGCAGCCGGATCGTATTTAAAAACCGAGCGAATATCGTGAATCATACCCATTTCTAAAAACCCTTTCTTTTTTGGTGCATAAAAAAAGCCCCATTGCGTGGAGCAATGGGGCTTTAAAGATATATTCGATTCGTTATTTTTCAGGATAAAGCACACCTCCACGCTTGCTGTTTCACGAACAGAGCCATCGGACAACACATACACATTTTGTGGGGTGCGCGTATCATAAATAGCGGTTCCTTTTTTTTTACCTTTCTAATATAAATCAATTGAGAATAAATTGCAAATAAAATTTGATTGTATCCATTATTTTATTGAATTTTTTGGGGATATTTTCTATATTGAAATACAATTTTTTACCAAAATGGAGAGACAAAAAATGACGTCACAAGAAAAATCGCCTGTTCTCAAAGAAACTCTGTTCTGGGGGTTAGCCATTATTATTACGCTTTTTGCCGCCCATTACCAGCGAACCACCGGTCCGACGTACCCGATTACAGGTACGGTTTCATTGGACGGAATGAAAATCTCCTATTATCTCCACCGGAGCCATGGCGGCGTTGGGGATCAGCCGGTTGAAATACAGGTGCCCGATACCTTGGTTGAGGGAATTCTGGAATATCGCCACTATCCGACAGATGAATCGTGGACCAGCGAAAAACTCGTTCGAAAGGGACGTCGTTTGGTAGGGACCCTGCCGCACCAGCCCCCGGCCGGTAAGCTGGAATATCGAGTTATTCTAAAAAGGGGTGATGTGCAGATCAGCATTCCTCCAAAAGAGGCAGCCGTGATTCGATTTAAGGGAATGGTGCCGCATGCCGTGCTTTTTCCTCACATTTTTTTCATGTTTCTGGCCATGCTGTTCTCCACCCGGGCCGGCTTGGAAGCCCTCTTTAATCCCGATGGCCGTTTAAAAACGTACACCTACTGGACCGTCGGCTTATTGGCGATTGGCGGATTTATTTTGGGTCCTCTTGTTCAGAAATTTGCCTTTGGTGCGCTCTGGACGGGAATTCCCTTTGGCTGGGATCTGACGGATAATAAAACATTGATTGCCCTGGCCGGATGGGTAATCGCTCTCATTGCCGTCATCAAAAAGGGACGAAAGGGTCGGTGGTGGGTTGTTTTTGCCTCACTGATTATGATTGTCATTTTTTTGATTCCCCACAGTATGCACGGTTCTGAATTGAAATATGATGAAGCGGGGCATGTAATTAGAAATCATTCGTAGCTCTTTTTGTTCCTGGGCCGGAGACCCTCCGGTTCAGGAACTGACAATCGTCTGCAGGAGGCAAATCATGAAAGGTGTAATCGTAAATTCTCTGGAAAATCAGGTAAAGGATACGTATGGCCATCGGAAATGGGAGGACATCCTTGAGAAGGCTGGACTCAGCCGAGATTCATTTTTCCTGGCTATTGACGATATTGACGATTCTGTGGTTTTAAAGGTTATCGGGGCAGCCTGTTCCGTATTGAATATCACCCAGAGTCAATTGGGGGATGAGTTTGGCGAGTATTGGGTGAATACCTATGCCCCCAAATATTATAAAATTTACTATATGGGTATTACATCGGCAAAAGAATTTCTCTTGAAAATGAACGATTTACATCAAAATGTGACAAAAAGCATGCCCAACGCGCATCCGCCTCATTTCGAGTATGAGACCGTGTCCGATAATCGGTTGATTATGACGTATGTCTCTCATCGCGGGCTTATGGATTTTATGATTGGTTTGATCAAAGGTGTCGGCCATTATTATAAGGAAAATCTTTCGCTCCGCCAGCTGCCCGACAATCAGATCGAAATTACATTTAAATAAAAGTGACCCCTTTTAAAAGCCGCCTATTTGCCACGAGTTAGTGGAGTGAATGTGCGTTTCGAATAGCGAGGATTTTTTCCTCCATCGCCTGGATTTTTTCCTGATTTTCCAGAACGCCGAATTCTATTTCAATGGTTTTTACCTCGCCGGGCTGCAGAAATTTCAGTGTGCCGTCTTTTCGGTAGCGGTCTCGTCCCTCCACCAGGCTGTTTCCGGGTTCCATTCCCAGGACGTACATACCCTCGCCCATCATTTTCCATTCCACATATTTATCCAGTTGATCCAGGCGATACTTGAGATACACGCCAATTCCTTCGCCCCGGTTAAATGCCTTGTTGAGAAGAGCCACCCAGACGAATCCGTCTGCATCCGTTTTCATGGAATGGTAGTAAACCTTCTCCTGATATCCGTGTGTGGGGGATTGAAAACGCCCGTAATTTTCCTTGCCCTCAGCGGCCGCCGCATCCCGGGGTGTAACGGTTTTTGCGGGAGAAATGAGCTCACTGGTCTCGCTCAAAAGTGGAAATCCCATATTAAAATGGTACAAAATCATAAAAGGCGTTGTTTCAAAGCCCAGATTTTCTACGCGGTCATGGATGGAAAGGCGGTTTTCTCCCAACGCTGTCCGAATGCTTCGGGTGAGCTCCAGATTTTCACCGAAAACAGCTGCCTGGCGTACGGTCCCCCTGACCTCCATTTCATACTCCATTTCATAGCGGTCGCCGTTCCATTTGCTTTTAAGGCAGATGTTTTTTGCGGGAATATTGGAATATCGCCCGTGAAGCCCCAATGCCTCACCTTCGTCCACGGTAGGAGCGCCTAGATAGGTGAGGCCGCACGTCGCAAACAGGCCACCGGGAAAATTTCGCAGCCAGCCTGTTCCCTGCGATTCGTAAAATGCCGGAGAGCTGTCGCCCACCGGTGAGCGCCAGGCCAGGGGAATGCCCCGGTAACTGGCGTTGGAAATGTCCAGGCCCCGGTCAGCAGAAACCGTAAATCGAAAACCGCTGCCCGTGTAAACATCAACAACCCGAACACCCCGTTCGTTTCCATTGGTTAATTCCGCCGGACGTACCCCTGCAATTTGGGACACATCGCCCACCGATCGCAAGAGTTCTTCCTTTGTTACGGTTTTTCCGAAAAGTGTAATCATTGTTCCTTTCCCGATTCAACGTTCTATTTCAAATGTTACAATTTCCTTCGGTTTGAACGTCCATTCCAAAATTCCGGGTTTTGCAAAAGTCACTTTCTGTTTTCGCTGTTCATTAAGCTGGCTCAGATAAACTCTTTTAATAAGATGATGAAGGCGAATTGCGGTTTTTGTGGGTTTGTCCGCTGTGTTGTAGAGTCGAAGAAT